>NZ_JABUYE010000058.1:0-616 GCF_014897485.1 Brevibacterium sp. FME37 | reverse complement strand
GAGAGATGCGTCGGCGCAATCGTCTGCTTGAGCAGGAGAACGAGGTCCTGCGCCGTGCTGCCGCGTATTTGTCGCAGGCGAATCCTGCTGATCAATTGTGCTCTACCCGCTCGTGAGAGAGCTCGCCGTCGACGGGATCCCCGTGGCGGTGTCAGAGGGGGTACCTCCCGCTTGAGAGCGAAGCGCGCGGGGGAGCGGGTCTTGAAGCTTTCCCGCCAGCCCTACTACCGGTGGCTGGCCGCACCTGTCCCTGATACCGATCTCGTTGAGGCATATCGGGCCGATGCGCTCTTCGATGCCCACCGCGATGATCCCGAGTTCGGGTACCGATACCTCGCCGACGAAGCCGAAGCGTCCGGCCAGCCCATGGCGGCACGCACTGCGTGGCGGTTGTGTTCGTCCAATGACTGGTTTTCCGCCTTCGGTAAGGGCCGGGCGAAGAACGGGAAGAAACCCGGCCCACCCGTTCACGACGATCTATGCGCGGTTGTCGATGCCGACGGACGGACCAGGCACGAGTTTCGAGCTGATGGACCGAATCAGCTGTGGTTGACCGACATTGTGCGCCACGAGGCGCTGTTGAACCGAGTGGAGGTGAGAGACCACCACCGCCTGG
>NZ_JABUYE010000007.1:0-216643 GCF_014897485.1 Brevibacterium sp. FME37 | reverse complement strand
GGTCAGTCAGGCTTTGGGTCACACCGGGATTCCCGACCTTTCCAGTATCAACGTCCGGCTTGCTTGATGTGGAAGTAGCACCGCTGGATTCAAGTGCCTGGCCAGAAAAGGATTCTTCGCCAGGTACTACTTACGCACGCGCTTGACGTAGCGGTCCTGGCCGGGGGCGAACTCGTCGTGATCTTTGAGGAGGTCAATCAGGATCCGCATCGTCGCATCTAGGTACTTGCCGCATTGGCCGCCCGAGATAGCCCATACACGCTGTACGACCTTGGCCGTGTCTTAGGAGTATTTCCTGGCCCGCGGCTTACGAGGCCCTGAACGACCTGTCGCCCGGGCCCTGGCGGGTGTTCGCAGCTTGAGTCAAGCGCCGTCGGGAGTTGTCGCGGGTCCAACCAGTTACTGTGACGACCTCGTTGAGAACGGCTCTTTTGTTCTTCTGCGAGGCCTTCTTGTCTCGCCTGCCGTATTTCGCGGTGACCTCGGTTCGAGTCACTATCGACAGTTCACTCCGCAAACTGGCCGAGGGTTCACCTTTTCGCGGGCAACAGTAGATGAGGCACCGAGGGTGGTGTCCGGGCTTTTTATCTGAGCCTCGGCGCTAATCTGGCATACATAGTAGGATCTCTAGACGATTGCGTCGTGGATCAAGGCGATGGCAACCGGCACTATGACGCCGAAGAACCCGATCATGAACCCGACCTTCACCCAATTGCGTTCGAGGAACGTGGAATGCTTTGGGAATTTCTTTGCGACGTCGACAAAGCTCAACCGCTCGTTGCACTGTTTCACACTGATCCCGTTGTCGTCCATGACGGAGATGCCGCTCATGAGTTGGTCGGCGGGCCAGTACAGCCCGTTCAGGCTGATCGATGACTTCGATGTCAGGCGTGCGATCGAGATTCGCGGGATCAGTCCGAAACTCACATCGTAGAAGTCCGCGAACACGATGACACCTTCGATGTCGTCGCGTCCAAGCTTGACGGTTCGGCCATACCAGTTGCGGTACTCGACACCTGACCCGGTGAACACGATCCGGCTGCTTTTTATACCGATGAAGCCGGCAGCCAAAAGCGCGGAGGCAACGACGATACATATCAGCGCTGTCCCGACGCCGAGCCAGAAGAATCCGAAGGCGATGACACCGACCAGCACGAGGAACCGCAAGATCCCGAACCGCTGTCGATACCTCGTGAGGTCTGCTGAGACGGTGAAGGGCACCGAAGGAGCATCGGGCAGATCGGCCTTCTTCAATTTTCCCATCCCACGACGATAACAGTGACTCTTAGTCCACGGACTGTGAGTCAACGGCTGCAGGGGTTGCTTTCGACTCTGCAGGCGCGACCCGGGCTGGGGAGCCATGTGGGGAGGTACTGCTGCCGGGAGGAGAAACGCTGGGACCCGTCACATTCACTGTCAAGCAGCAGTCGGGGTCTTCGCCCGCTGCTGACTGAGCTGAAGACCTATCCTGTACACACATTCTGATCATTGACCCCCTTTCTCCCATTCATGGTCATGATGCATTGTTTCTCGCGCGGCTGTCTCGTGACTGACGGATGGCCGTATTTGCATTCACGGGTGATACGGGCCAGACAGTTCCCGGGTCCCCCGGGGTCTGAGGGCGTAGGCGCACACATGGCGCGCACATGAGGTCAAGGCGAGCTCTACCCTGGCTCGGTTCTCGCTCAGGTCCCCACGCTACTCTGGGTGCGGAGCAACTGAACCGACATCGGGCAGCGCTGCTGCAGAGCAGTGATTGACCCATGAGGAGAACACCGAGAGGCACAATGGAAGCGAACAGGCGCATGATCATCAAATCGGCAGGCGTGGCCGGAACCGTCGCGGTCGTCGGCTCGTCGGCAGCCCTGACTTCGGCGTGCACCTCAGAAGAGTCAGGCGACTCGAAGACGCCGGCGGCCAGCATTTCCGGCAGCGACGTCCCTGTCGGATCCGGAACCGTGGTCGACGAAACCTACGTGGTGACTCAGCCGAAGGAGGGTAAGTTCTACGCGTTTTCCTCCGTGTGCACCCATCAGGGATGCCAGGTTCGCAACGTCACCGAGAAGGAGATCGTGTGCCCGTGCCACTCCTCGAAGTTCTCAACCACGACGGGTGAGGTGCTCGGCGGCCCCGCCACCGAGCCGCTCGCGGAATATGCGGTGTCGGAAGCTGACGGGAAGCTGACGATCGCCAGCGGGTCTTGACTCTCTCGAACCTCAAACCTGAACGCACTCGGTGCGTTATGTACGCCCACCGTTTCCGCGCGAGAGTCTCAACTCAGCATGAGTCCGGGAATCACAAGAGCCCCGGAAACGGCGAGTGTCAATACGCCGGAGACTCCAAGGTTGACCATCTCCGTCCGACTGCCCTTTGTGCTCTCTGCACGCAGGGGAAGGCCCACCCAAACTGTTGTTGCCAGATATCCTGCGACGACGTAGCCGCTGGCAAAGAACATCCAGAGGTAGATGAACCAGGACGACCATCCGCCGAAGTCGGCGATGAGGCGGACGAGCAGCAGCAAGGCGACACTGCGAAGAAGATTGCTCAGGAGAGCCGTGCGGGTTGCTGATCGGGATGCCCGAATGGCGGCGAGCGCTCCCCAGACCATGACGACAGCGCTGGCAAGCTGACTGATGAGCTCCAGATTCATAGCCCGTCTCCAGCCCTCGCCCCGGGATACTGTGCCCGGTATGCCTCCGGACTGTCGGAGGAAATCAGATCAGCGGCATCGTCGACCCCGATTGCCGAGTCGGCGAGGACGATGACCCCCTGCCTCGTCTTCGCATCAAAGCCGAGGTAAGACCCATAGCCGCCGGTACCGCCGTTGTGCCAGGTGAGATTCGGGCTGCGATCTGTCGTGGTGAGCCAAGCCCAGCCGATGCGCTCCGATTCGTCAAAGTTCTCACGAGGGGCGGCCGCCTTCGCCCCTGGAGCCGTTCCATCCGCCGTTGCCTTCAGCCAAATGCTCAAATCGTGTGTCGTCGACCGGATGGCACCCGCGGGGGACATTCCACCCATCGTCCACGGAGCGGCCGATAGCCCAGAGGCCGTGTAGCCGTGTGACAGTCCCTCAGGCGATTCGGGAACGTAGGTGCTGGCCATTCCCAATGGCTCGGTGATCCGGTCGCGGACGAGATCCCCGTAGGTGGATCCGGTAACCGTCGCGAGTGCCTGGCCGAGGAGCCCGAACGCGAAGTTCGAGTACTGCGGCTCCTTCTCACCCACGTCGACGTCCTGAAGTGAGTCGATGAGGTCTGCCGCAGTTCCGCGATACGGATCGGTGTGGAGGTATCCCGACAGAAGGTTCGCGAGGCCGTCACGGAAGCTCACCACCGGTCCCAGCCTGGGCAGACCCGAACGCTGCATCGCGATTGAGGCCAGCGTCACCTCGGCGACATCCCCGTCGAGGTCGGGCCAGACATCGCCGAGGCGGATGTCCTTGTCGATTTCTCCACGATTGATCGCGTCGGCGAAGAGCGCGGCGGTGAAGGTCTTCGTGATCGACCCAATCTCGAACTCGGTGTTTTCGTCCGCACCGACCCCTCCCCAGGTAACGTCATCGCCGTCGATCTTTGCAGCTGAGACGTGGTGCCAGTGCTTGCTGCCGAGGACGTTCTCGACCTCGCTCACAAGAGTCGCGTCGCCGGTGGGCTCGCCCTGGAATCCGCGCGGAAGCGGTGTGATGAGCAGGAGCAGTGCAGCTGCGACCACCGCGGCGATGATGGCGATGATCCCTCTCCGAGGTGTGGCACTCCTTGGGTGCGAGGGAGAAGCGCTCGCGTGCAGGGCGTCGGTTCCGATGTCCATGATTCCGTCCTAGTGCAGTATCAGAGTCTGTGTCAGTGCGTGCCGATGAGGATGAGTGTGAGCAGAGGGATGATCTTCTGGCCTGGAACCCGCCAGTGGCCGCGCCGAGAATTCTCGAGCCAGCCGGCTCCGGCGAGGGCATGGATGTGGTGGTAGATCTGACCGGTCGTTCCGAATCGGTCGTCGTCGCCGAGCCGAGCCACTGTGGTCGTGCCTTCGTAGATCGCCTGCAGGAGCTCAAGTCGGACGGGATGTCCCAGGGCGGCCAGCGCCGGAGCCGCCTCGGCGAAGTTGAGGTCGTTGATCGCTGCCGATGGCAGGCCCATCTGCCAGGACACCGGTGCCTCGGCGCCCGGGGGAATGGTGTGCCCGGTGTAGACGACACCGCCCTCGTGTCCAGCATGATCGAGGAGGCCGTTGAGGGCCCAGAAAGTGTCGTCATCGGCATGGGTGCCGGAATCGTCAGTCGTCGGAGAGGCGGGGTCGACAGCGGCGCCCTCCAGGCTCGCGACCTTGCGCTCGAGCTCCGCCAGACGGGCATCGACTGTGCTCCCGGATTCATTCTGCGATGAGGTGCTCATGCCTTGACAATACACATAATACGTAATTACGTAAAGACGTGAGAAATCGACCGGGTGCCCGGTACCAGACAGACTCAGGCGAGAGACCTAAACTGGTGGTGTGATGAGTACCGACGAACCGCGCACCGAGCCCACGCAACCGCATCCCGAGGCACTGCCCCAGGCCACCTCCGAGTCGAAAGCACTCGGCGCTCCGATGGTCGTCCGCGGCATCCTCGGTGTCGCCTTCGGCATCGCGACGGTGTTCTGGCCACGCGAAGCCGCCAGCCCCAAGCATCTGTCGATGGGTGTCGATATCGTCGACATTCTGTCCATCAGCTATCTGGTCCTGTTCGCACTCGCGCTTGTCTACCAGGGACTGCGTTCGCCGCTGAATGTGCGCACGGCGGTCTTTGGCCAGGCGATCGTCACAATTCCCGCGATCGTGTTCCTGTTCCTCGCGGACCAGCCTGCGGAACTGCGCGCGGCCATCAGCATCTGGGCACTGCTCCACGGCCTTATCGAGCTGTGGAATTACCGACAGCTCAAGTCCCACCCGATGCCCTCGGACTTCCTCATCGCGGCGGGCTGTCATTTGCTGCTTGGTGTGATCCTCATCTTCGGCGACGACTTCGGTGCGCTGTGGATCCTCGGCTTCACCGGCGTGGCTACGCTCATCGCCGGAGTCATCTTCATCATCGGTGGCTACTCACGTATCAGCAAGGCCAAGCAGATCGCGGCCGGCACAGAACCATACGTCGATGGAAGCTCCGGGGCCGGTTCCGACGCTGATCATCAAGACGTCCCCGACGAATCTGACGCTCTCGGCGCACCTGAGAGTCCTGACGACAAGAATTGACCCCGGCCCTCCAGCCGGCACGACCTGCGTCACCCGAAGCCCCCAGCCGAACTCGAGAAGACCGAGGTGAGATGAGTACCGTCGAGCATGACTACGATAGTCTGTCCCCACTGACTCCGATCGCCGCCTCCGTCAGCTCCTCAGGACTCCTGGGTGACTTGGCTGAGGCCAGCCGCAAACTCTCCCCGGATCTCTTCCGGCGTCTCTTCGAAGTCTCACGCTCGCCCTCACTCCTCATCGCCACAGACTACGACGGCACCATTGCGCCGATCGTCGACCTCCCCGGTCAGGCCTTTCCACTGGATTCCTCGGTGGACTCACTGCGGGCTCTCGCTCTGCTTCCCTCCACCTCGGCGGGGGTGATCTCCGGTCGCAGCCTCCGTGACCTCGCAGCGATGTCACGGCTGCCACGGGAGGTCCACCTCTTCGGATCCCACGGGGGAGAGACCGACACGGTCGCCATCGACACCCTCGACCCGGGGCAGCGCACAGCTCTCGACGGCCTCCGTCGAGACCTCTTCCAGACGTTGCCGACGTCGATCATCGAGCACAAGACCACCGGGGCCGCTGTTCACCTGCGCGGACTCGATGAGGCCGAGCGCAAGAGGGTCGAAGCCGCGGTGAGCGAACTCGTCGAGACTCACGCGATCTTCCCGACTCGGGGCAAGCAGGTCATCGACCTCTCGGTCGTCCCCTCCTCGAAGGCCGCGGCTCTGCAGCGCCTGCGGGAGCAGACCGGGGCAGAAGTCGTCGTCTTCATCGGCGATGACACCGCCGATGAGTTTGCCCTCGAAACATTGGGCGAGGCCGACCTCGGGCTGAAGGTCGGCCGCGAACCCGCAGATACACACGCGGACTACCGCATCAGTACTCCTGCCGAGGTCTCCGTCGTCCTCGCCGCCATCTACGAGCTGCGCAAATCCTGGCTATTCGGCAGGCGCGCGACCCCGATCCACAGGCACAGTCTGTTGGGCAACGGACAATCCACGGCACTGGTCGACCCATTCGGCAGCATCTGCTGGATGCCGCACCCACTGCCGCACTCCTCGTCGATGTTCTCCGAAATCCTCGGCGCCGAAGCCGCCGGATTCTTCGCCGTCGACACCGAAGCCGGAACCGCCCCGCTGACACAGCGCTACATCACCCACTCGACGCTGTTGGAAACCCGGTGGCCGGGCCTCAATTGCATCGACTACCTCGCTCCTGTCGACGCCAACAGCGACGACACCATCGTCGTGCGGGTGCTCACCGGCGACACTGCTGCCCGTATCCGCTTCGCCCCACGTCTGGACTACGCCACCGTGCCGACGCTGATGGTGCGCACCCATGACGGTGTACAGGTCCTAGGCACCTCCGAACCCATCTCACTGATCGCACCCGGCGTCGACTTCGAGATCAGTGAGACCGGACAGTCCCATACTGCCGAGGCGGTCGTCGTGCCCTCAGAGCAGCCCGGGGGAGTCGTCGTGCTTGTGCTGGCCTGCGGCACCGGAACCGGCGATGCCCGCTACATGGCCACAGGTGGTGAGCACCATGTGCGCGAGCGCGCCCTGAACTTCTGGACCAACTGGGTCGACACCCTCAACATCCCCAGCCACCATCGTGAGGAGGTCATCCGCTCGGCGGTGACTCTGCGCGCCCTGTGCCACGAACCGACGGGAGGGGTGCTCGCCGCACCGACGACCTCCCTGCCTGAGGGCATCGGCGGCGTGCGCAACTGGGACTACCGCTACACCTGGCTGCGCGACGGATCGATGACCGTGCGCGCGCTGCTCTCGCTCGGATCCACCGGTGAAGCCGAAGGCTTCCTGTCCTGGCTGACGGGAATCCTGGCGCGGACAGTCTCTCCCGAACAACTCCACCCCCTTTACGCCGTCGACGGCTCGGCACTGACCACCGAGGCTGTGCTGGCCCACCTGCCCGGATATGCGGGATCTCGCCCGGTGCGGGTTGGAAACGCGGCCGAACACCAGGTCCAGCTCGACGTCTTCGGTCCGGTCACCGAGCTCCTCAACGAACTCAGCGAGCACCTCGGCGATCTTCCGGACTCATATTGGAGGTTGACCTGCCAAATGGTCGAAGCCGTCAGCAAGCGGTGGTTCGAAGCCGACCATGGCATCTGGGAGGCCAGGCGGCCACCGAAGCACAACGTCTACACGCGTGTGATGTGCTGGGTCACGGTTGACCGGGCGCTGCAGATCGCCGAGCGCTTCGATCGTGAACTTCCCGGTGCCTGGCGGCAGCTGCGTGAGGAGATCGCCCACGATGTGCTTGAGAACGGGTACAACCAAGAGGTCGGGGCCTTCACGGTTGCCTACGGAGAGACCGACCTCGACTCGGCGTGCTTGTTCGTGGGACTCTCCGGTCTGCTGCCGGCCGACGACCCGCGCTTCGTCTCGACCGTGGATGCGATCGAACGCGAGCTGCGAGTCGGGCCGACGGTCTTCCGCTACACCTACGACGATGGGCTGCCCGGCCTGGAGGGCGGGTTCCACATCTGCACGACCTGGCTCATCGAAGCCTTCATCAAGGTCGGGCGCATCGACGACGCCTGGGACCTTTTCCGGCAGTTGGACAATCTACTCGGGCCCACCGGCCTGCTGGCCGAGGAATATGACCCGGTCGCGGAGATGCACCTGGGCAACCACCCGCAGGCCTACTCGCACCTGGGCTACATCCGCGTCGCACAGATGCTCGACGAGTTCCGTCCGAGCTGAGCACAGCACACAGCATTCGGCACACGGCACACGGCAACGAGAAACGGGTCGAGTGTCAAAAGACGAGGCGCGCGTGCGTTTCTCGACACGCAACCCGTGGCCCGGAGAAAGTGGCACAGCCTCACTCAACGAGGAGGGTGACCACCTCGGCGATGCAGGCCGGGCGGTCTTCGCCTTCGATCTCGATGACGTGCTTGAGGATGACCTGGGTGCCCTTGTCTCCGGGGATGACCTCGTTGACGCTGACCGTGCCGCGCAGGCGAGAGCCCACCGGCACCGGCTGGGCGAAGCGGACCTTGTTCAGCCCGTAGTTGACGCGGATGGACACGCCTTCGATGGTGAAGATCTCGCTCGAGAACTTCGGGATCAAGGACAGGGTGAAGAAGCCGTGGACGATCGTCGAGCCGTAGGGGCCGTCTGCGGCGCGCTGCTCGTCGATGTGTATCCACTGGTGATCGTCGGTGACATCGGCGAAGGTGTTGATCGCCTCCTGGTCGATCGTCGTCCACTCGGACGATCCCAACTTGGTGCCGACGAGCGAAGTGATCTCATCGATTCCATTGAGTGTGCGCATTCTGGTTCTCCTTTGATCCGTGACTGTTGTACGTGCCGTGTCAGGCGTGTTCTTAGCGGACATTCGATTGAGAGAATGCCGGTACTTGGCACCTTACTTGTTCGCATCGGACTTGGCATCGGTGTGTCCGGGATTCGGTTAGGTTGGAGGCATGGCCACTCCGTCACGATTCCTCGACGAACCTTTGACTCAGCCGCTCTCACCCAGGTGGGTCGACCGACCGGCAGGGTACCGGGATTTCGAAGCGGCCTTCTTCATCGGTCATGGTCGTGCCACCTTCGACCGCTGCGCGGAAGAACTCTTGCACTGGCAAGTGAAGATCCGCAGCGGGTTCGACATCGATGTCGAGAGTCCGAAAAGCGGCCCGCAGACGCAAGGCGACGGCCGGGACAATGGCTGGGACAACGGCGGGGACGCTTCGCGGACAGGTTCTGGCCGCCCGCGGGTCGAAGTCGGACAGGAACCCACGATCTTCGTGCGGCTCGGACCGTTCCGTCTGCCCGAACCGGCCCGCGTCATCGAGGTCTTCGAGTCGGAGGCACGTCGCGGATTCACCTATGGGACGAAGCCCGGGCACCCGATCACCGGTGAGGAGTCATTCATCCTCATTCACACCCCCGATGACCGAGTCTTCCTCGTGCTGCGCTCGCTCTCACGAGCAGGACTGGGGATCTGGCGCCTCGGCGAACCCCTCGTCCGCCTCGCCCAGATCGTCTACCGCAGGCGCTACTCCCGCGCCCTGCGCAGCTGACCGTCCTAGGCGGATTCCAGGTACTGCTTGAGTGCCTCGTTTTGGGCTTCAGGATCTGGGAAGACCGCTTCGGTGCGGGCACCGCCTGTGATTGGATCGTTGCTGAAGTTCAGGCGTATGCCGAGCAGGCGGGCCTGTCCCTGTGCGATCACGAGGCCCAGGCCCATGCCGCCGCCACCGGCGGAGACGAAGCGGGTCGGGCCGGTGTTGACGATGTCGGGCGGGTAGCCGGAGCCGGAATCGGTGATGGTGATGCTGCGGGTGCTCGTCTCCAGGCGGATCGGGTCCGCGCCGTGCTTGATCGCGTTGACCAGCAGGTTGGAGATAATGCGCTCGAAGCGGCGGACATCGGTGACCAGCGTCGAGTTCAGGGCCGCCAGATGAGTGTCGATGGTGTGACCGGACAAGGCGCCGGAAGCGGTCATCGTACCCAGCAGCGAGCGGATCGCTTGGTCGATGTTGACACGGGTGAACTCGGGGTTCGCGCGGCCCGCATCGAGGCGTGAGACTTCGAGGAGGTCTTCGACGAGGACCTGCATGCGCTGCACCCGATCCTTGACGAGCTCGGCGGGACGCGAATCTTCCTCGAGCAGGTTGGCGGCGTTGACGAGGCCGGTCAACGGGGTCCGCATCTCGTGCGCCAGGTCCGCGGTGAAACGCTGTTCGGAATCGATGCGTTCGGTCAGTCGTGTCACGGCTGTGTCGACCGCCGAGGCGAAGGCCGCGACCTCTTGGTCCGTATCGTCGACGACGTCGGCGATCCTGATGCTGGTGTCTCCGGCCGCGATCTTCCGTGCGGCTTGAGCCCCCAGGGTCAGCCTGCGTGAGATGCGACCGGCCACGATGGAGCCGACACCGCCGACGACCAGAGCGGAGCCGATCATTCCCACCAGCAGAGCCTGGTCGATGCGGCCGATGAGTTCCTGACTGTCCTTGGTCGAGGCACGCACCGAGATCACCTCGGTGTAGGAGCCGACCTCGATCGGGGCAGCGGCCCATACGATCTCTTCACCGTCGACCTCGGAGCGCATCGTCACGCTCTGGCCCTTGAGCGCCTGGGCGCGTGCATCCTTGGGCAGTGCGGGGTCGTCGATGCGGGCGTTGAGGGTGAGCACTCCGGTCTCGGAGAAGATGGCGACTGAGTTCGCGAGCTGCTCGGTCACGGTCGAACGCATCCGGTCATCCTCAGCCCGCGCCGCGGACTGACGCAGCACGATGGAGCAGGAGAGCACAGCGATGATGACCGAGGCAACGATGAGAAGGGAGATCTTCCAGCGCAGTGACATGCGATCAGCCCGCGAAGCGGTATCCGAATCCGCGGACGGTTTCGATCATGTTGGCGCCGATCTTCTTCCGCAGGCGCTGAATGTGGACGTCGACGACACGGGAGTCGCCGGCCCACTCGTAGCCCCATACCGTGAAGGCGATCTTCTCTCGCGAGTAGACGTGTTCGGGCTGCTCGGTCAGAAGCAGAAGGACGCGCAGCTCCGTGGGGGTGAGGTGGACTTCCTCGCCGTCGATCTCCACGGTCAGGCGACCGGTGTCGAGGACCAGCGAGCCCAAGCGTGTTCGGAACGGGCCCAGCTCATCATCGGAGCCGGCGCTGCCGTTGCGGTTCTCGCCCGCACCCGGGTAGCCGCCCTGGCCGGAACTCGCCTGCATGGCCGGTGAACCGTCCGGGCGAGGCGGAACGGTGACGTCGTCGCCGATCATCTGCTCGTCTGAACCGTCGCGCATGTCCGCCGAGGTGAATTTTCCGCCCGCACCCAGGTACGTGTCGTCGGACTCGAGTTGGGCCTTGAGGCGTTCACGGGTGTCCATGCCGGGGCTGGCCCCAAGTACCTCAGGGATGCCGTCTCCGGTGATCATGCCGCCGGGGCCAATCACGGTTTCGTGCTCCTCGTCCAGCTCGGCGGACGGGGAGTAGCCGAGCTTGTCGGTGCCGGTGGTGATGAAGCGGCGGACGACGGCGCGGATGCGAGCGTTGAGCACCTGCATGTCGAAGGGCTTGGTGAGGTAGTCGTCGGCTCCGGCCTCGAGCGCCTGGACGATGTCGATCGCATCCGAGCGGGCGGAGATGATGATGATGGGAATGGTGGAGCGCTCACGCACGGCTCTGCAGATCGAAGCGCCGTTCATGGTGGGCAGCATGAGGTCGAGAAGCAGAACGTCGGCACCGTGTGCAGCGACGAACTCGTACCCCTCACGACCGTCGGCGAATGCCGACACCGTGTAATCGAACCGTTCCAGGCCGATCTGGGTTGTCTCCCGGATGACCTCGTCATCCTCAACCAGAACAATATGCATTACGTTTCTCCATTAAGCCGCGTGAAGCGTTGACCCGGTTCAAACCTACCTTCATGCAGGCGGAATACCTGCACTGACCACCCCGAAGGGCAGCAGGCCTCGTCGCCGTCGGCATACATCGCCTCCTGCACCACCAGTGTCCCATTCTTACCTGGGCTGAGTTTGAGCTGGTTGCCAGTGGCGATCAATTCAAGGCGTGGTCTGCTGTCCTTCTCACTGATGACAGCCCCCGCCACGATCTCGCTCTTCTGCTTCGGGTTGGCCACGGTGACGAGCTGAAACTTCTTGTCGCCGCTAAGGAAAGGTGTCGCGAATTTGAGGCATTCTTTGCAGTCGGCGACGACCTTCGCCGATTCCGTTGCCTTCCCGGTCACCGCGATCCCCGAGGAGTCCACAATGGTCTTGCGGATCTCCTTGAGCGAGAACGGTTTGTTGGGCGGACCGGAGTCCGAATTCGCGGGTTCGAACTGAGTGGGAGATGTCTCACCTTCAGGTTCCACCCGCAAGCCCTTGTCCGGACCGCAAGCGCTCAAGCCCGCCAGCGTGATCGTTGCAAGGGCGGTTGCGATCACTGTTCGCAGAACTGTGCGCGGGCGCGACTTCTGACCAGGGACGACCTGGTTCGAGCTGAGCGCGCGCGACACCTCGTCAGAGGGGCGCCGAATGGGGATGTGCACATAGACATTTTTGCGTGTTCTGGCCGGGTAGTCCACCCGCGCTCCGATTCCGTCGAGCCGGGAACGGTGGTTTCCACGCTTCGCCTCTGAGCTGCACGGCCACCTCGGTGCGCCGATTCTCAGGTGAGGTCGGTACGCTGGGGGCATGGCAACATCGAAGTCTGAGAAGAAGTCCACCAGCACCGTGTCGTACAAGGACGCGCTCAAAGTGGGGCTCGTCTGCGGTATCGCCGTTCTGATCCTGTCGATCATCGTCACCCGCGCCTGGCAGGACGGGACCGCGTTCGGGTTCGCCTTCGTCTATGCAGGTGTCGCATTCGTCGTGGTCACCGTGTTCGCCAGCATTCTCAATTGGGTGCTGCGCAATGACACTCAGAACGATGATCAGACCTACCCGATCCTCAAGTGATCCCAGCGACGCTGTCCTGATTCCTTCGGTACCCGCCTGAATTCGGCGGTCTTCATCCGGGTCTAGGGCGATGGCCCCTGTCGGCCCGGTTCCACCTCGGTGAAGTAGGCTTTTTCCATGGAGACATGGAACACAGAACTCACGCCGCTGTCCTTTCTGCGCCGCTCCGCGGACGTCTTTCCCGGCACACGCGCCGTGGTCTACAACGACCAGGAGATGACCTACGCCGAGTTCGCCGCAGCGGTGGAGACCCGGGCGCATGCTCTGCGTGCCGCCGGCGTCGGGCCCGGCGACCGAGTCGCCTACCTCATGCCCAACCTCCCCGAAGCGCTCATGGCCCAATTCGCCGTGCCCTTGGCCGGAGCTGTCCTCGTGCCGATCAACACCAGGCTGGCCCCCGAAGAGGTCCGCTACATCTGCAACCACAGCCAGGCGAAGCTGCTGGTCGTGGACACGCAGCTGTGGCCTAGCGTCGCCCCTGTCATCGATGGCTTCGACACCGTTGAGACCATCATCGACGTCGAGGACACGACGATCGCCACCTCCGCCGAGGCGGTCCGTCCGGAACCCGCAGCACCGACCGTGACCAGCCTGGACGAGTTCCTGGCCGGCGCCGAGGCTGACACCGAGGAGTTCACCTGGCGCGTCGAGGACGAGCGGGCGACGCTGTCCATCAACTACACCTCCGGCACGACAGGACGCCCCAAAGGTGTGATGTATTCACACCGCGGCGCCTACCTCAATGCGCTCGGCGAGATCATCCATTCGGGCCACGATAAGAAGAGCGTGTATCTGTGGACGCTGCCCATGTTCCACTGCAACGGCTGGTGCACCGGCTGGGCGCTGACTGCCGCAGGCGGCACACAGGTGTGCCTGCGCGAGGTGCGCGGAGACGTGATCTGGGATCTTATCGTTCGTCACACGGTCACTCACCTCAACGGTGCCCCGACGGTGATGAGCACGGTGATCAACGCCGAACAGGCACATTCCCTCGATCAGGCAGTGACCGCGACGATGGCAGGTGCCGCGCCGAGCCCGACCCTGATCTGGCAGATGGAGGCGCTGAACTTCGAGATCGTGCACGTGTACGGGCTCACCGAGTCCTACGGTCCCTACACGGTGTGCGAATGGCAGGATTCCTGGGATTCACTCGATGACAAGTCCCGAGCCCGGCTTCGGGCGCGGCAGGGTGTGGGCATGGTCCAAGCCGATCAGACCCGCATCGTCACCCTCGACTCGGGAGACGAGCTTGTCGACGTTGCAGCCGACGGGCAGACGATCGGAGAGATCGTGATGCGCGGAAACAACGTGATGAAGGGGTATTTCCGGGACCCCGAGGCGACCGAAAAGGCGTTCCAGGGCGGCTGGTACCACACCGGTGACCTCGGCGTGATGCACGAGGACGGCTACATCGAACTGCGAGATCGCTCGAAGGACATCATCGTCTCCGGCGGAGAGAATATCTCGACCGTCGAGATCGAACAGGCGATCTCCTCGCACCCGGCCGTCCTCGAAGTCGCCGTCATCGGAGTCCCCGACGACAAATGGGGCGAGCGGCCGAAGGCATTCGTCATCGTCCGTGAGGGGCAGCCGGTCACCGAGACCGAGATCGTTGACCACGTGCGCACTCAGATCGCGAAGTACAAGGCGCCGCGCGAGGTCGAGATCGTCGAGGCCCTGCCCAAGACCTCGACAGGCAAGATCCAGAAGTTCGAACTGCGCAATCAGGAATGGGGCGACAGGGAGTCGCGAATCCAGGGCTGACACGCACTTGGCCCACAGCGGTTGCAACCGCTGTGGGCCAAGTGCGTTCTGTGGGTGCGCCGGTCTAGCGGAACCGCAGCAGTCGGAGACTGTTGAGGACGACGAACACCGAGGAGAACGCCATTGCGGCCCCGGCGATCATCGGGCTGAGCAGGCCGAACGCGGCGATCGGCACGGCCGCCGTGTTGTAGGCGAAGGCCCAGAACAGGTTGCCCTTGATCAGCCCCAGAGCCTTCCGGGACAGGCGGATGGCCTGCGGGATCTGCCGCGGATCCGAGCGCACCATGGTGATGTCGGAGGCTGCCATCGCCGCATCTGTACCCGAACCCATCGCAATGCCCAGATCGGCACCGGCCAAAGCCGCAGCATCATTGATGCCGTCACCGACCATGGCCACCGCCAGTCCCTGAGCCTGCAGCTCATTGACCACAGCGATCTTGCCCTCGGGCCGGACATCGGCGCGGACCTCGGCGATTTCGAGCTTGCCCGCGACCACCTCGGCGGCTTGGGCATTGTCCCCGGTGAGGAGGACGGTGCTGATGCCGAGCGTATGCAGCTCGTCGATCGCCTCGGCGGCTCCGGTCTTGATCTCGTCGGCGACGAAGGTCAGGCCACGGAACTGTGAGTCGATCGCCAGGGCGACGATCGTGGCTCCGGTGGGCACCGAATCCGCGGGGAACGAGACGTCGATCCCGTGCTCCCGGAGCAGATCCGGACGACCGGCGAGCACCTCGTCGCCGTCGATCGTCGCCCGCAGACCACCACCGGGAATGTTGTCGAAGTCTTCGACGCCGGAGCGATCGATGGTGGCGATGCTGCTGCCTTCAGCCTCGGCACCCGCGTTCATCCTCGCGGCCCGGGCCTCGACGATCGCGCGGGCCACGGGATGCTCGCTCTGTGACTCCAAGCGAGCCAGAACCTCGAAGTCCGTATCGGTCAGCTGCGTGTCCAGGAGGGTCATGATCCCCGTGGTCAGGGTGCCCGTCTTGTCGAGGACGACCGTGTCGATCGAACGCGTCGACTCGAGCGCCTCGGGCCCGGAGACGAGGATGCCCAGCTGGGAACCGCGCCCGGACGAGACGGCCAGGGCGGTCGGCGTGGCCAGGCCGAGGGCACAGGGGCAGGCGATGATGAGCACGGTGAGCGCGGCGTGTAGGCCCATCGACCAGTCGCCGGTGATCAGCCCCCAGGCGAGGAGCGTCAGGAGGGCGATGCCGAAGACGATCGGCACGAACACGGCAGAGATCCGGTCGGCCAGTCGCTGCACGGCCGGTTTGCCCGTCTGCGCGCGGCTGACCAGGTCGGCCATGGCCGCCAAGGTCGTATCGGACCCGACCCGTGCGGCCCGGACCTCGAGCACACCGGAGGCGTTGATCGTGGCACCGGTGACGCTGTCGCCGACTCCGACCTCGACGGGAACGGATTCGCCGGTGAGCATCGCTTCGTCGATCGCGGAGTGACCGGAGATCACCTCGCCGTCGGTGGCGATCTTCTCACCCGGACGCACGATGAAGACATCCCCGACGGTGAGTTCGTCGATCGGGACCTGGACCTCTGTCTGGGCGGCCTCGGCCGAGTCGCGCAGCACGTTCGCGGACCGTGCGCCCAGGCCCAGCAGCTCCTTGAGTGCGGCCGTGGCGCGGTTCTTCGCACGTTCCTCGGTGAGCTTGCCGATGAGCAGGAACACGGTGATCGCGGCCGCGGCCTCGAACCACACATGGTAGGACTCGGGGATCTGCCAGCCGTAGCCCGCGGCGACGGCCCGACCCAGGGTGATGTACGAGTAGAGGCTGGCGACGATGATTCCGACGCTGACCAGGGTGTCCATGGTCGTGGACCTGCCCCGTGCAGCCTTGGATGCCGCCGCGTGGAAGGGCCACGCACCCCAGGTCACTACCGGCAGGGCGAGGATCGCGACGATCCACTGCCAGCCGGTGAAGTGCCAGCTCATGACCATGGAGACGGCCACGATCGGCGCCGCCAGAATCAAGGATCCGATGAACCGGGGCCGCAGATGCCTGGGGTCGTAGTCGACGATCTCGGGTCCACTCGCCGAAGCGGTCTTCACGGTGGCACCGTAACCGGCCCTTTCGACGGCGGTCATCAGGTCATCGTCACTCAGTTCTGAGCCGACGACCACGTGGGCTGTGTTCAGCGGGAGGTTGACCTCGGCGCTGACTCCGTCGAGGCGGGCGAGTTTCTTCTCGATGCGCGCCGAGCATGATGCGCAGGTCATTCCCGTGATGTCGAGATCAACCTCGCGTGACATCACTTCACCTCGTAGCCGGCTTTGTCGACGGCCGCACCGATCGCAGCGTCGTCGAGTTCCCTTTCGGAGGTGATGGTCACGGGGGAGTCTCCGCCGGCATTGAGCTCGACGTTGACCTCGGTGACTCCGGGCAGTGCCCCGAGCTCTTCCTCCACGGAGCTCACGCAGTGGCTGCAGGTCATTCCGTTGACGATGATGGTGGTGGTAGTCACGATGTGTCTCCTGTCTTCGCGTGTCATCACCTGCAGGTGTGCCGGTGATGTTGCACTCAGCTCTTGATGAGCCGGGCAATAGCGGCTGAAGCCTCTTCGATCTTCTTGCGGGCGGCGTCGTCATCTCCAGAGGAGGCGGCGTCGACCACGCAGTGAGCGATGTGCTCTTCTAAGAGGTTGATGGAGACCGCGTGCAGCGCGGCCGTTGCTGCGGAGACTTGGGTCAGGATGTCGATGCAGTACTTGTCGTCATCGATCATCCTTCCGATCCCACGGACCTGACCTTCGATCCGTTTCATCCGCTTCGCAAGGGCGTCCTTCTGCGGGGTGTATCCATGTTGCTCAGTCATGACGATACTGTATACCCCCTTAGGGTATAGGTCAAGTGGTGAGTGCTGCTCCCGTGAGTGTGCGATTGGTCTCACCGTGGGCATCCCGTGTTACCAAGCTCTTACAATCGAATCATGCGCGTTGCCAGACTATTCCGATTCCCGGTCAAGGGATTCCC
The DNA here is from genome assembly GCF_014897485.1 of Brevibacterium sp. FME37. Classification (NCBI taxonomy): domain Bacteria; kingdom Bacillati; phylum Actinomycetota; class Actinomycetes; order Micrococcales; family Brevibacteriaceae; genus Brevibacterium; species Brevibacterium sp. FME37. Next base: position 199,229 of record NZ_JABUYE010000007.1, on the reverse strand, counting down.
GGCCGAGGAGATCTCCGAAGCGGATGTGCGCACCGGCCGCGGCATCCTCGGTGACCGCGTCGCAGCGTTCACCAACGGCAGCCTCGACGTTCCCGACGACAGCTGGCACCGGTACTCAGCGTTCACAGTTCTGAAGAACGACACCGATCTGCAGAAGTGGCAGGTGGCCATCGACCTCGCCGAGGCGGCTGCTGAGTCCGCGACGGTGACACTGACGTCACCGACGAACGAGTCCACGAGGTTCCGCACGGGTGACCGGGACTCAAGGGCCACCTCGGCGGAATTCCTCTCTGCACGCATACCCCCTCAGGGTGGCTTCCCGCGCGCACTGAGGGTCGCGAACCAGGGCATGTTCGACTCGCAGGCTTCCGGCGTCTCGATCATCAACCCGGCCACGGTCACGGCAATCTCCCACACCGCCGACGGACAGGCTGCCCTGGGGCCTGATGAAACCGAACTGGACCCGTTGCGCTTCCGCGGCAATGTGCTCCTCGACGGACTCGCCCCCTTCGAGGAGTTCGCACTCATCGGCAAGATCGTGCGTCTCGGCGGGGTGCGCTTGGCCATCACCCAGGCGATCGAACGCTGCCCGGCGACCACCGTCAACCCGGCCACCACCGCCGTCGATGTCAATGTCCCCCGGGTTATGGCCTCGGCATGCGGGCATCTGCACTGCGGAGTCTACGGAAGAATCCTCGAATCAGGCCTGGTCAGCACCGGTGATCAGATCGAGATCGAGGGTGACGCTCCACGTGAACTCGTCAAGACCGCACGCACTCCGCGCTTCATGACCGTGCTGGGCAGCCAGCAGATCTGCAATGACATCGTCGAGGTCTCCCTGCGCGATGACCAGGGGTGGATCCGCGAATTCGACGAACCCGGCACCAACCTTCGCGTTCACCTCGAACTCGGCGAGCCGTTCTGGCGAACCTATACGATCACGGACGTCTCCGATGACGTCGTGTCGATCGCGGTGCGCACCCAGGGCAAGGGCTCTCGCGCGGTCGCCGAACTCTCCGCCGGGCAATCCATCCTGGCCTCCGGGCCGCACGGAACGATGACCGCGAGCCGCGTCTTCGGGGGCACGACCGCGCTGGTCACAGCGGGCATCGGCATCACACCGAGCCTCGGACTGATGCGCGGGGCCGAGCTGTCGGGCACCGAGAAGATCAAACTCTTCCACGTCGACCGCGACCACCGGACGGCCTGCCTCTGGGACCGCCTGCAGAAGCGTGCCCAATCACGGCAGATCCCGGTCGAGGCCCACCACCGCGACACCGCAAGCCACGGCAGGCCAGGCCACGCCGAGCTCGTCGACTGGCTGGCAGGATGCGACAACGTCATGGTCTGCGGGCCGGTCGACTTCACCCGAGCGGTGCTCGACGCCAGCGCCGAGGCCGGAGTTCCGGCCGTGCACCAGGAGATCTTCGCGTCTCCGAACACCGGCATGAGCGAGGCCATCGCCGCATGCCCGCCCGCCGAGGTGACCCTGGAGAATTCGGGCACGAGCTTCGTCTGGGAACCGCAGCAGGGAACTCTGCTCGAGGCCTTGGAGGCCCGTGGGCTGCAGGCTGATAACTCCTGCCGAGGCGGCTCCTGTGGGACCTGCGCCGTGTCCTTGGCTGCCGGGTCGGTCATCTACCCGGTCGAACCGGCCGCGCGGATCGCCGCCGACGAGGTGCTCGTGTGCTCCGCCGTCCCTGCCGGGCCCATCAGCCTCGGAATCTGACCGAACCGCGTCTGGGAATCTCGCGCCAGGCAGACCCGGGACCGGACACGGCGGGTGGCAGAATGGACCCATGCCCAAGGACCAGCGTGCCAAAAAGTCAGGAGGACTGACGAGACCGGTGGCACGTGTGAGCCGACGCATAAAGTTCGGTGTGGCCGGGCGCATCATGTTCGCGAACTCGATCATGCTCGTGGGCATCATGGTGCTGACCACGAGCCTCCTCTACATCCAGCTCTCCCAGCTGAACCAGAAGCGGGAACAGGATCTGCTGCGCTCCGCCGCGGACAACATGTCGATCTCGCTGAGCCTCGTCGGGACCGGTAAGACAAGTCCGGCCGACTTCATCGACGAGGAATCGCATGACAACGTCAGGAAGATGCTCGACAATGTCGTGAGCGAATATGACTTCGATGTGGCAGCCGTCGTCCCCATTGACTACCTGGTCACCCCGCCGTCGTTGGGTTCGTCGAATCGGCAGGATCGCAACGAAGAGAAGATCGTGTCCGCGAACTCGGGGGATGTGCCCGAAGACTCGATCGATCAGCTCTCGATGGCCGTCGACGGTTCGCGAGTCTCTGAGGGGCAGTCCATAGTCCGCTTCCTCGACGACGGCGGCCCCGGCGGGGGCACGATGTACGTCATCAGTCCGGTCTTCGCGAAACACCTCGGCGTCGATGATGTCGGTCCCAACACCGTCGTTGGGGCGGTCATCGTCGGCAACTCAGCGGACTCCGTGCGAGAAGGCTTCTTGGCGCAGAGCAATTGGCTCATCGGCATCGCCATCACCACATTGGTCCTGGGCATCGCCGCCTCCTGGGCGACCTCCAGAGGCCTGCGCCGAGTCACCGGCGACTACGGCGCCACCGAACTGCGCAGCATGCTCGAGTTCTATTCCTCGGTGCTCAAAGCAGTTTCGGAGGGGCTTCTGCTTGTCGACCGGTCGACGGGCATCGTCCTCATCAATGCCGATGCGCGCGAACTCCTCGGCCTGCCCGCCGCAGGCGGAGGTTCCACGGGGGAAGGCACCGCGGGCGAAGGGCCAGCTGACGAAGGGTCAGCTGGCAGAGCCTCGGCGGACGAGCAGATCGCCGCCGATGACGATCCCGTCCGAGCGACCTCACCGGTCGGTGGCATCGCACTGCACGACCTCGATCTGCCCGACGCCCTCATCGATCTGCTCTCGTCCGGCCGCTGGGCCCGCGACGAGATCCACTACACCGACGACCGGGTGCTCGTCGTCAACCAGCAGCCCACCGATGCCGCCAGCGACACCTGGGTCGTGACGATGCGCGACCACACCGAGCTCGCCGAACTCTCCGGTGAGCTCGTCTCCGTACGGTCATTCTCAGACTCGCTGCGCGCACAGACCCATGAATACGCCAACCGACTCCACATGGTCGTGTCCCTGCTGGAGACCGGGCATGTCGACGAGGCGATCGACTTCGCGGCTAAGGATCTCGATGACCTCAACCGGGTCACCGGCGACGGTCAGATGAGCTTCGACCACCCCGTGCTCTCTGCACTGCTGCTGTCGAAGATCGCCCAGGCCGCCGAGGCGGGCATCGACATGACGGTCGATACGGCGGGACTCTCGGGCCGCCTCGCCGGGGATGATCGTGACCTGGCGACCATCCTCGGTAACCTCATCGACAACGCCTTCGATGCCCTGAGCAGACGGGACGTGCTGCCGGAGAACAAGCGGGTGCATGTGGTCCTGAGCGGAGCGGGCGGTGCCGGCGGCTTCACTATCGAGGTCAGCGACGACGGCCCGGGCATCGACGAGGATTATGTCGACGCGATCTTCGAACGGGGATGGTCGACCAAGCACGACGGCGTTGAGATCGACAAGGGACTCGGCCGGCAGGAGACCGGCACCCGAGGGGTCGGGCTGTCTCTGGTCGTCCAGGCGATCCGTCGCCTCGGCGGGGCCGTCGACGTGCAGGGCCGCGGTGAGGACTGCGATGAATTCCAGGGCGCTGTGCTCACGGTGTGGCTGCCCGACAACCAATACGTCGACCCCGGTGCGCTCGGCCAGACTTCCGGGCGCGCCTCAGCAGGAACATCGTCATCGAACCAGCCATCTGGGAACCCACCCGCCGGGCCGATCCGGATCGTTGGCGACGACCGCGACTGACCCGGCTGCCCAGGCGGGCGACTGATTCGGCTGCGCGACGTCCCAATGAATGAAACTTCTCCGCCCCATCTCGTGGATCCGGCCTAGGCTGAACAGGAATGCCGGTCTGGTGGACAAGGGCCATCGGCCGAAGCGAAATCGAGTGGAGGAACCATGGATCAGGACATCGTCGTTTGTGAACCGCTGCGTACTGCGATTGGAGGTTTCGGAGGACAGTTCCGCGACATCCCCGCCCACGAACTCTCCGCCACCGTCGTCCGTGAGCTCATCGCCAGGACCGGACTCAACCCGGAACTCGTCGCCGACGTCGTCATGGGCCAGGGCTACTCCACCTCCGAGGCACCCTGCATCGGCCGTGTCACCGCGCTCGACGCGGGCCTGCCCGTGACGGTGCCCGGCAAGCAGGTCGACCGCCGCTGCGGCTCCGGACTGCAGGCAGTCATCGACGCAGCAATGGTCGTCGGCTCCGGCAACGGAGACTTCGTCATCGCCGGTGGTGTCGAATCGATGTCCCACGCACCCTTCTACAACGACACCATTCGCTGGGGAGTGCGCGGCGGCAGCGCCGAATTCACCGACTCGCTGGGCCGTGGCCGCGTCACTCCGGGCGGTAAGAACTACCCAGTTCCCGGTGGAATGCTCGAGACCGCTGAGAACCTGCGCCGCGAATACTCGATCGGCCGCGACGAGCAGGACGAACTCGCCTTCAACTCACACCAGCGTGCTGCCGCGGCCGCTGAGGATGGACGCTTCGCCGAAGAGATCGTGCCGGTGACGATTCCCGCCACTCGGAAGGTCGCCGAACACCAGATCGACGCCGATGAGCACATCCGTCCCGGCACCAGCATCGACAAGCTTGCCAAACTGCGCCCCATCCTGGGCAAGGACGATGACCAGGCAACCGTGACCGCAGGCAATGCTTCGGGCCAGAACGACGGAGCTGCCGCAAGCATCGTCACCACCCGCGCAGCGGCCGAGGCGCAGGGGATGAAGCCGCTGGGCCGCCTGGTCAGCTGGGCCGTGGCCGGAGTACCGCCGAAGACCATGGGCATCGGCCCTGTCCCGGCCACCGCGAAGGCCCTCGAAAAGGCCGGGCTGAGCCTGGCTGACATCGACCTCATCGAACTCAACGAGGCCTTCGCCGCTCAGGCGCTGTCCGTGACCCGCGAATGGGGCTTCGGCAAAGACGACTTCGATCGCCTCAACGTCAACGGCTCTGGAATCTCCCTGGGTCACCCGGTCGGCGCCACTGGTGGTCGGATCCTGGCAACCCTGCTGCGCGAAATGGACCGCCGCAACGCTCGCTACGGACTCGAGACCATGTGCATCGGCGGAGGGCAGGGCATCGCCGCAATCTTCGAGCGCGCCTGAGGCCTCGCGCCTGAACGCCGCGCGCCTGAACGCCGCGCGCCTGAACGCCGCGCATGATTTGGCGGGAACAGAACCCCGATCTTACGCACGAAAATCAAGGTTCTGTTCCCGCCGAATCCCCGTAAACGCGCATGCTCTGCTGACCAGGAAGATGGGAAAGCCCGCCGGCAGGCCAGGCTGTCGGTTGCTGACCGGCCCAGCAGCGCCCCGGCGTTCCAATCCTGTGTCATGGATGTGCCGAGGCTGTAACACGAACCACGGCAGGCCCGCAACGACGAACGCTAGACTGGCGGCATGTCAGATACAACTACCCCTGAGTCGAGCATCGGTGTGCTCGTGGTTGAGGACGAGGCAGTCGCTGCCCGGGCCCACGCAAAGTACATCGACCGCATCGACGGCTATCACCTGGCCGGTGTAGCGAAGAATGCCACTCAGGCGATGGCTGCTCTGACCGGAAAGATCTATGGTCTCGACGCGGACTGCATCAACCTCGTCCTCCTCGACATGAACCTTCCCGACGGCCACGGACTGCAGGTCTGCCGAGCCATCCGCGGTCACCGCGTTGATGTCGACATCATCGCAGTCACAGCCGCCCGGGACATGCAGATCGTGCAGGAGGCGCTGTCCTACGGCGTCGCCCAATACATCATCAAACCGTTCACCTTCCCCGTGTTCAAATCCAAACTCGAGGCTTACTCCTCCTTCCGCGACAGCCTCGGCGGGGACAGCAGCGAAGGCGAGGTCACGCAGACCGACGTCGACACCGCGATCGCTGCACTGCGCACCCACACGGTGGCCGCGACCGCCAAGGGTGTCCCGGATGCGGTGCAGACCGAAGTGAAGTCCGTCCTCGGCGACCAACCCGGACAGTCCGCCGCCGAGGTCGCCGTTGGTCTCGGAGTCTCGCGAGTGACCGCACGACGGTACTTAGAGGCCATGGCCGACGCCGGCATGCTCGCTCGCCGCCCCCGGTATGGGGCAGCCGGGCGTCCGGTGCTCGAATACACCGTCGTCACCGACGACGTCTGAACCACCCCTCGATACCCGGGCTCCATCCCCACAACGCCCGGCGGTTCCAAGCCGCGACTGACGAATCCCCGGCCTCCTTCCCCTCATCAGCGAACTCAGTCGACAAGTGGACTTCCCTGCTGACTGCATTGATGATTGACCTATGACAAAGAAGTCCAAGACATGGCTGGCCATCGCCCTCGTCGTCGTGCTGCTGGCCGGTGCCGGCGCCTTCGCCTTCTTCACGTTGCCGCTCCAGGCGGAGACAGCGGCGGAAGATGCCGCCGCCGATCTGAACAGCGGAACCATCGAATCGAACGCCTGGTCAGACAAGAAGACGGCGAAGAAGCTGCATGATCTGATCCTCGCGACTCTCGACCAGAGCATGAAGAAACGCTCGGTGAAGTTCGCAGGCACAGAGGCACACGGTGATGGCATGGTCGCGAAACTGAAGTGGACCTGGACGAACCAGGACGATGAACCTTGGGAGTACACCTCCGAACTTCCCCTGCACAAGAAGGGTCTGCTCTGGTCCGCGGAACTCACCCCCGCGGTGCTGCACCCTGACCTCGAAGACGGCCAGGTCCTCGTCTCGCAGAAGACCCCCGGGCAGCGCGGGGCAATCCTCGGCGAGGACGACGAAGAGCTGATGGCCGAGGGTCCCGTCGTCGACATCGGCATCCACCCCGCCAAACTCGACGAAGCTGAGGACGACGATGACACCCTCACTGCTCTCAGGGACGAACTCGACATCGACCTGAAATCGCTGAAGGAACGCGTCGACAAGGCTGAGCCCGATCAGTTCGTTCCTGTCATCACTTTGCGTGAGGGCGACTACAAGAAGGTCAAGGAATCGATCCACTCCCTGCCCGGCACCGTGTTCAAAACGCACACTCAGCCGCTGAGCCGAAAGAAGGGCTTCGCCGGCCCGACGCTGGGAACGGCCGGTGCCGCAAGCGCCGAGGAGGTCGAGGCCTCTGATGGAAAACTCACCGGTGAATCCGTTGTAGGCAAAAGCGGACTGCAGAAGGCCTTCGATGAGCAGCTGACCGGACCGGGCAGCGAAGCGATCTACATTGCGGACCGCGATGACGGGAACGACGAAGGCGCCGACGAGAGCAAAGCCACCGACGACGGCGATGCCGCCGATCCTGTCCGCGTCCACGAGTTCCCCGAAAAAGACGGCGAGAACATCACCACGACGCTCAACGTCAAGGTGCAGGAAGCCGCGGACAAGGCCGCCGCGACGGGTAAGAAGCCGACGGCCCTCGTTGCGATCCGGCCCAGCGACGGTCACATCATCGCTGCGGCCAACCAAGATCCGGAAGGTGCCGGCTGGGACCGGGCGCTGACCGGACAGTACGCGCCCGGGTCGGTGTTCAAGGTCGTCTCGGGCCTGGCTCTGCTCGAATCAGGAGTCGATGCGAAGACGACTCTCGACTGCCCGAAGACGACAACGGTCGACGGAAAGAGCTTCAAAAACGCCGAAGACCATGTCCTGGGCAAAGTGGCCTTCGAAGACAACTTCGCCGAATCCTGCAACACCGCGTTCGTCAACTCCGCAGAGAAGGTCTCGGGTGAGGACGTGGCGAAAGCGGCGTCGAGCCTGGGAATGGACGATGCTGATCTCGGAACCGGGGCGAAGATGGCGATCGTTCCCAGCGATGATGACGCGGTGACGCATGCGGCGCAGATGATCGGTCAGGGCAAAGTCGTCTCCAGCCCGCTGGCAGTGGCGGTGATGGCCGCGTCGGTGGCCGAGGGCGACACGGTCAACCCGCTTCTCGTGGTCTCCGAGGACGGCAAAGGCAAGAACAAGGAGAAGGACACGAGCGAAGACAAGGGCAGAAGCGAGCAGGCGATCGATGCCGATGCGGTCGCCGCGATGCAGAAGCTCATGCGCCGTGCCGTGACCGATGGGACTGCCGGCGCGTTGCAGGACGTCCCCGGCGAACCGGTCCATGGCAAGACCGGCACCGCCGAATACGGTGACGAGACCCCACCGCGCACCCACTCCTGGTTCGCCGGCTATCAGGGCGACGTGGCCGTGGCCGTCCTCGTCGAGGACGGCGGGTTCGGCGCCGAGGCGGCTGTGCCGGTGGCGAAGAAATTCTTCGAATCGCTCAACTGAGGCAGAACCTCACCAATGCCTCACTTCATGCGTAGGGACCGCATGACGTCGAAGGCTGTGGTCAGTGTGCGGGCGAATCGCGACTGGTCGAGCGGACCGAAGGGGGCGATGGGAACCAGCTTCTGCTCCGCAATGCTGTGGGAGTGCATGAACTGGTAGAGGCCCTCAACGCCGTGCCGATGACCCATACCTGAAGCCTTGACCCCGCCGGCCGGAGAATCGATCGAACCCCAGGCAGCCACGTAGGCCTCATTGACATTGACCATCCCGGATTCGAGCTGCCGGGCTGTTTCGAGCCCGCGGGACTGAGAGAAGACGCTGGCGTTGAGACCGTATTCGGATGCGTTGGCCCGCTTGATCGCCTCCGCGTCACTTGCCACCGGGTACACGGCGACGACCGGGCCGAAGGTCTCCTCAGCGAACAGCTCGGCCTCCTCGGTGACATCGGTGAGCACGGTCGGCAGATAGAAGTAGGGCCCCATCTCCGGGACCGGGCGGCCTCCCGCGATGACCTGAGCTCCGCTGGCCCGTGCCTGTTCGACGTGCTCGCTGACTCGGGCCAGCTGCTTCGGCCCTGCCAAGGACCCCATTCCGGGGCCGTATGAGTAGTCGGGGCTGAGTTCGAGGTTCCGGGTCGCCTCGGCGAAATGGGCGCAGAACTCTGGGTAGAGATCCTCATGGACATAGATGCGCTCGATGGACAGACACAGCTGACCAGCCGAGGAGAAGCACCCACGAACCGCGCCGTCTACGGCCGACCCAAGATCGGCATCGGAGAGGATGAGCATCGGATTCTTTCCACCGAGTTCAAGAGCGGTCGGCAGCAGACGTCGAGCAGCCTCGGCGGCAATGGAACGCCCTGCGGCGGTCGAACCGGTGAAGGAGATCCCATCGGCACCGGCCATCAGCGCAGGCCCGACCTCCTTGCTGGGTCCGGGCACCAGCTGCCAGACCTCCGCGGGCAGGCCGCAGGCAATGGCCAGGCGGCGCATGATGATCGCCGTCAGAGTCGTCTGGCTGTCGGGCTTGTGGACCACGGCATTGCCGGCGGCCAGAGCCGCAAGCAGGTCGGTCGCGCCCAAAGTCAGCGGATAGTTCCAGGGGGTGATGAACCCGACGACGCCCAGCGGGGTGCGGGTGACCTCGGTGCGGGTCAGGACGGGAACGGCACCGCGGCGACGCTGCGGGCGCAGACGGGCCGGGGTGGTGACCCCATAATGACGGCACACGTTGTAGGTGTCGAGAATCTCGTCATAGGCGTGGATGCGGGCCTTGCCCGTCTCGTACTGAATGATGTCGAGGAGAAGGTCCTCGTGCTGGCGCAATGCCGAATGCAGGCGCAGCAGCACCCGGGCGCGGTGCTCGGGAGACCGCTGCGACCAGGCATCGGCGGCGATGCGTGCGGTGGCATAGGCGTCCTCGATATCGGCCGTGGTGTTCGAGGCGAAGCGGGGGAGTTCTACACCGGTGAACGGCTCGGGGCTGACCATGCGATCGCCGCTGCCCGAGGCCTCGGCATAGGGGTCGGTGTCGAGGAAATCGCGGAGCCGATCGGTGACATGGGTGAGTCGGTCTGCGTGGGTGCCGGTGCTGGTGACGTCCGTGTGCATCATGCCTCCGTGTCGTCAGAGAATGGGTGGGTTCAGGCCCGGGAGGCCGCTAACCTACGCTACAGTATTCTCATGGTCTCACGTGAACTGCGTCACGCAGTCCGCGGGGTCGAGGCTCCCGCTGCTGTGCTTGATCTGGAGGCGTTCGACGCGAACGTCACCGCCTTGGCCGAGCGCGCCCAGGGTCTGCCGATCCGCGTCGCTTCGAAGTCGCTGCGCACTCCCGCTGCAATCGACCGAGCGCTCGCCCACCCGGCCTATTCCGGTGTCCTCGCCTATTCTCTGCCGGAGGCGCTGGCCCTGCACGCCCGAGGAGTCCGCGACATCCTCGTCGGCTATCCCACCGTTGACCGGCGCAGCCTCACCCAGATGTTCGCCGAGGCGGGGGCCACTCAGAACATCACCCTGATGATCGATTGCCCCACCCACCTCGACATCATCGACAGTGCCCGCAGCGAGGCGGCTGCTGGTGGTACGGCTGCAGGTGACTCGGCTGCTGTTGACGCAACGGCTGGCGGTACCGCACAGACCGTGCGTGTGTGCCTCGACATCGATGCCTCCTACCGCCTGGGCGAAGGGGTGCTGGGCAGCCGAGTCCATATCGGAGCCCGGCGCTCGCCGATCCGAGACGCGGCCTCCGCCGTCGAGCTGGCCGCACATGTCATCGCTCGCCCCGAGGTCAAGCTCGTCGGGCTGATGTCCTATGAAGGACAGATCGCTGGCACCGCCGATGCTGGGGCCACAGCCAAACAGGCGGTGGTGCGTGCCATGCAGAAGCGCTCGATCGCAGAGCTGAAGGTGCGGCGCCGCAGCGTCATCGACGCGGTGCGTGAACTCGCCGACCTCGAATTCGTCAACGGCGGCGGCACCGGGTCCTTCGAATCCAGCGTCGCCGAGGGCACGCTGACCGAAGTGGCCGCCGGATCCGGGCTCTTCTGCCCGGGACTCTTCGACGGCTACACCCACTTCCAGCACGAGCCGGCCGCCTACTTCGCCACTCCCGTGGTGCGCCGGCCAGGACCCGGCTGGGTCACGGTCTTCAAGGGCGGCTTCATCGCCTCCGGCGTCCCCGGCCCGGACCGAGTTCCCACGATCGCCTGGCCCCAGAGCCTCGAGTACGCGGGCCTCGAAGGTGCGGGTGAAGTCCAAACTCCCCTCACCGGGCCCGGAGCCGAAGACCTGCGCATCGGCGATCTGGTCTGGTTTCGGCACGCGAAGGCCGGTGAACTCGCCGAACACTTCAACGAATTCCTCGTCGTCTCGGGGTCGCAAGTCGTCGACACCTGGACGACCTACCGCGGACAAGGATGGGTGCTGTGAGACGGCACGAGGAAACGACGCGGATGCGGTTTCGGAACTGGTCCGGTCATGTCCACGCGTATCCGCACACCTTCCGCAGGCCCACCTCGGCGGGGGAATTGAGCGAGGTTCTGACGTCTGCAGCCGAAGCCGGTCAACGGGTCCGGCCCGTCGGTGCCGGCCACTCGTTCACCCCGGTCGCCGCAGGTGACGAGGTCATGGTCAACCTCGACCACCTCAGCGGAATCATCAGCGTCGACGAGGCGAGCCAGCGGGTGCGCTTCCACGCCGGCACCCGGCTCCGCGACATCCCGGCCCTACTCGCCCCCTTCGGGCTGGCCCTGGCCAACCAGGGCGACGTCAACCCGCAGGCGCTCGCCGGAGCGATCTCGACGAGCACCCACGGGACCGGGCTCGGCTTCACCGGATTCGCCGGAACCCTCACCGGACTGTCGCTCATGGGCCCCGACGGCACTGCAGTCCAGCTGTCAGCGACACGTGACCCGGAGATCTTCGACCTGGCCCGCGTCAGCCTCGGCGTGCTGGGCATCGTCACGGAGATCGAGCTGCAGTGTGTGTCCTCCTTCGACCTCATCGCCGAGGAGGTTGTGACGGACCTCGACGATCTGCTGGACGACCTCGAACCGCGGATGCGAGCCGCCGATCATTTCGAGTTCTACTGGTTCCCGCACACAGATACCGCTCTGACCAAGACGAACACCCGTGTCGGCCCTGGCGAGATCGGCCCGGGCCACCTCGCCGAGGCAGGGGTGCGCAACCGGATACTGAACCTGCTCGACAAGGAAGTGGTTGAAAACGGTGCCCTGCGCCTCGCCGTCGAACTCGGTTCAGCAGTGCCCAGTCTCGTGCCCCACATCAATCGGATCGCCCAGTCCGCCGTTTCGGACAGGACGTATCGGGCACCGGGCCACGACGTCTTCGTGACACCTCGGCGGGTGCGGTTCAACGAGATGGAGTACGCGGTTCCCTTCGCATCCGGCGCCGAGGTGATTGCTGAGATCCGCGCAGCCATCGAGTCGAGAGGATGGACGATCTCATTCCCGATCGAAGTCCGATCTGCGGCCGCCGACGATGTTCCGCTCTCGACCGCCTACGAACGCGACACGATGTACATCGCGGTGCACCGGTACGTGAAGGACGACTTCGCCGAATATTTCCGTGTCGTCGAACAGATCTGTCGACGTCACGGGGGCCGCCCGCACTGGGGCAAGATCCACAGCCTGGGCGCCGGTGAACTGCGTGAACTCTATCCGCGTTTCGAGGACTTCTGTGCGCTGCGGAACCAGTTGGACCCGCAGGCGGTGTTCGGCAACCGATTCACCGACTCCCTGTTCGGGCTGGGTTCGCGCGTGAGCTGAACTGGTGCGTGGGCTGAGCACACGTGCGGGCTGAAATCGGGTGCGGGCTGAACTGGCGAGTGAACTGAGAATTTCCAGCTGACCTGCCCACGGGCTCCCACCAGCAGTAGGGTGGTCAGGATAGTCTCGATGATCGGCCATATCCGTTGTCGTTGGGAGATACGGCCGCAGCATTCCCTAAGAAATGGAATCCTCGATGTCAGATTTCGAAGCGCAGGCCCAGTCGGACCCCGCGGTCTCCAACAGTCCGGAGAAGGAGAAGGGACGACGTCGATCGATGATGGTCGCCGCCTTCGGCACCATAGTTGAGTGGTACGACTTCTCTATCTTCTTCTACGTCGCGACCATCCTGACCAAGGAGTTCTTCGGCGATCGGCCGGACTCGCTCTTACTCACCTTGGGTGTGGGAGCCGCCGGCTTCCTGTTCCGCCCGCTCGGTGCCATGGTCTTCGGTCACCTCGGCGATCGGGTCGGCCGCAAGTCCGCGCTGGTCGTCTCTGCCGTGCTCATGGCCGTCGCGATGCTCGGAATCGCTATCATGCCCGGATACGAGACGATCGGCATCTGGGCAGGTGTCGGCATGGTCTTCTTCCGTTGCCTGTCCGGATTCTCCGTCGGCGCAGAGTACACCGGAATCATGGTCTTCCTGATGGAGTCGGCCGGCAGTAAACGGCGCGGACTCGCGGCCAGCTGGGCGGCGGCCAACAGCGAGGTCGGAGCGCTCCTGGCAGTCGGGTCGGGAGCATTCCTGGCCAGCACACTGTCCGCCGAGGCGATGAGCTCCTGGGGATGGCGCGTCCTGTTCATCTTCGGAGCTCTCCTCGCTGCGCTGATGATCCCGCTGCGTCGAATGATGGAGGAGACGGACACCTTCAAACGCCTGCAGGCGGCGGAGAAGACGAAGCGGGCGCAGAACGCGAAGAGTGACAAGCCTGTGGTCTCACGCGGTCGCTCCCCGCTGCTCATCGCCTTCCTGCAGCAGCCCCGCGCGATCCTGGTCGCGTTCCTCATCTCCTCGATCGGTTCGGTCAGCTACTTCCTCAACATCACCTATGTGCCGACCTATATCGAAGAGGTCTCTCACGTGAAGAACTCCGGGTCTCTGGCGCTGGGCACCATCGCCGCCGTCGTCGCGATCGTCATCACGCCCCTGTTCGGCCTCGCCTCGGACCGCTTCGGGCGGAAGAGGACGCTGGCAGTGCTGATGGCCGTCTTCATCCTCACCACCATTCCCGCCTACGCACTGCTGGCCGATGGGAACTCCGGGGTCGCGATCTTCGGCGTCGCATTCCTTGCTGTGCCGGCCGCCGGATGGAGTGCTGTGGCAGCGGCCATGGTGCCTGAGCAGTTCACCGGCACCAGCCGCTTCTCCGGAATGGCCATCGGCTACAACGTGGCCACGGTCCTCTTCGGCGGACTCTCACCGCTGATCGCGACCGCACTGATGAGCTCCACCGGCCTCACGCTGGCACCGGCGATCTATGCGACCGTCATCGTCGTCGTCGCAGGTGTTCCGACGTTGTTCCTGGCGCGCAATATGGCGGGCAGGCCCCTGGCGGAAGTCGACCGTGACAAGGATCTTGTCCCCGCCTGAGGCGAGTTCTGCTCCGTTCTGGGATCAGCGCCGGTCCCCTGGGGTCAGTGTCGGGGGAGGCGTCCCAGAAGCCACGAGACGATCTCGGGCCAAGCGCTCTCGGAGATCGAGCGCCGCAGCAGACCGTGATGGCCGATCTGGGCGACCCCGAGTTCTCGCGGCGTGAAGGTTCGTCGTTTCACCTCGGCGAGGCGGACATGGTCGACGAGTGCGTCGATCTGCGCTGGTGAGGCCCAGTTGTCGTCGCTGGCACCGATCGCGAGCACGGGCGTGCGCAAACGTGCCATCCGGGCCGCGGCTCCCAGGCTCGGATCGTCGAAGAAGTACTCGGACATACAGACCCAGCGGCCCCATTCGAGCATGGCCGCAGTCGGGATATCCTCGCCGAGTCCGAGGCGTCTGCCGGGCGCATAGCCGACGAGGGGACTGATCAGAGGGCCGAGTGTTCTGAGGATGAGACCGACTCGCAGACGTTCGCCGCGGGGATTGATGTCGCGCAGCGCCGCTCGTGCCGTGCCCACGGTGACGAAGCCGCGCAGGTCCTCTGTGGCGTTGCCCAACAACAGAGCATGACCACCGAGGCTGTGCCCGAGTGCGAGTTTCGGCAGCTCGGGAAATTCAGTGTTGGCCCAGGCAGCGACGGCATTCGCATCCTGCTGCATCCAATCGCGCATCCGCAGCTGTGAGTGCTCCCGGGCCGGGCCGGAGGCGGCAACGCCTCGTACATCGTAGGTGAGCACAGCCAGGCCGCGTTCGACCGCGTATTCGGCGAAGTACGTATAGAACCGGGCCGGTGTGGCGGTGGCGGGGTGGATCGTGAGGAACCCGACCGGCGTCTCCGGCGGCATCAGCGCGGTGCCGACGATGTGGCTCGCCCGCTCGGAGTCGGTGTGTCTGGAACCAGCGGCATCGGTGTGCGTGCCGCCGGTGACCGGAATGCGCACGGAACTCATCATTGTGCTCGTCATGAGCACAAGGTTAGTGAAGATCGACCGTATTATCTACCGGTCGGTAACAGTGAGTTCCGTGCGCCGAGATCAGCCCTGTGTACGGGCTTTCCAATCGGAGACCTCTGACTCAGCCAGCTGCGCGGCAACGCCGACGTAGGTGGCCGGAGTCAGTGCCGTCAGCTGTTCGGTCTCAGCCTCGGGCAGTCCGAGACCCGAGACGAAGGACTGCAGGTCCGTCTGGTCGATGCGCTTCCCGTGAGTGAGCTCCTTGAGCTTCTCGTAGGGGCTGTCCATGCCCGGCACGCCCTGCAGGCCGGCGGCGCGCATCACCGACTGGATCGCCTCACCCAGGACCTCCCAGTTGGAGTCGAGGTCGGCGGCCAGCGCCTCTTCGTTGATCGCGAGCCGATCGAGGCCCTTGATCAAGTTGTTCAGCGCCAGCACGGAATGGCCGTAGGCGACACCGATGTTGCGCTGCGAGGTCGAGTCCGTGAGGTCGCGCTGCATCCGTGAGGTCACCAGGGTCGAGGCGAGCGAATCGAGCAGTGCGCATGAGAGCTCGAGGTTCGCCTCGGCGTTCTCGAAGCGGATCGGATTGACCTTGTGCGGCATCGTCGAGGACCCGGTGGATCCTGCGACGGGGATCTGCTTGAAGTAGTTCATCGAGATGTAGGTCCACATGTCCGTCGCCAGATTGTGGGCGATGCGGTTGAACCGTGCCATGTCGGCGAAGAGCTCCGCATCCCAGTCATGGGACTCGATCTGCGTGGTCAGCGGGTTGAATGTCAGGTCGAGGCTGCCTTCGACGAAGGTCTTGGCCAGTTTCGGCCAGTCCGCGGTGGGCACGGCGGCCAGGTGGGCGGAGTAGGTCCCGGTCGCACCGTTGATCTTGCCGAGGAATTCGCTTGCCTTGATCCGCTCATACTGGCGGCGCAGACGGTGGACGAACACTGCGAGCTCCTTGCCCATCGTCGTCGGCGTTGCCGGTTGACCATGGGTGTGGGAGAGCATCGGCACCGTGGCCAGCGCCGAGGCGGTGTCGGCCAGTGAGTCGATGAGTGCCTTCGCACGGGGCAGCCACACATCAACGGTGGCGCCCTTGATCCCGAGAGCCCAGGACAGATTGTTGATGTCCTCAGACGTGCAGCAGAAGTGGACGAGCTCGCTGAGATCGTCGGCACCGAGTTCGACTAGCGCTTCTTTGATTGTGTACTCAACGGCTTTGACGTCATGAACCGTGACGGCCTCATGGGCGGCCAGGGTGGCGATCGTCTCCGCATCGAAGTTCTCGGCGAAGTCACGCAGCCCGGTGACCTCGTCCTCGGTGAGGCGACGGACTCCCTCGATCACGGAGTTCTGAGCGAGGTGGATGAACCACTCGACCTCGACGATGATCCGATTGCGGTTCAGGGCCGCCTCGGAGAGGTGATCGACGAGGTCAGCGGTGTCTTTGCGGTAACGGCCATCGAGTGGTCCGAGAGCAATGGCGGGTGAGATGTCAGCAAGCGAAACAGTCGGCATGATGTCATTTTCTCATGAGCCGCGTGCAGACGGGGAACCGACCATCAGGCGGTCGGGCCGAGACCCGAGGTCCGGGCTGTCTCTTATGCTCCACCTCCTGTGGATTGGGCCGCGACTTCGGCGTCGGAACCCTGTGGAGCGTCGACCGATTTCCACAGGACGAACCGGAGACCTTCCAAGGGAGCGGGCCGCTTCGTACGGTGAAGGCTGACGCCGAGTCGAAGGGAGGACGACAGTGATCACCGATGAGCTGGCACTCAACCGGGATGGGTGGAGGCGGCGAGCAGATGAGCTGCGCAGCCTGGCTCAGACCTGCCGGCAGGTCGAAGGATGGGACTCCCCGGCAGGACGGATGCTCGGCGATCGTCTGCTGACCTGTTCGGACTCGATCACCACCCTGGCAGAGAGAGCAGACAAGCTCGCCGAGGCCTACGACCTGCATCTGCAGGTCGTCTCGGTGGGAGGCCGGATCCAGATATGAACGAGGGAACGAGGTCGGCAGTGGGGGCGGGGAAAGCTGCGGCTGTGCCGGGCAGCAAATGGTTCGCCGTAGACAGCGCACGAATCATGGGGCTCCCTGAACGGCTGAGGTCGCTGTGGCCCCACGAACTGATGCCACGTGCAGACGCTGCCGTGACCACCTCGGCGGGGGATCCGGCATCAGGGGTGACTGGGGCAGCGGAAAAGGAGTCCAGCGGAACGCGGACCGGGGGGCAGGGGATCACGGAAACGGTGATGCTGGGGGAACCCACCGGCAGGGAATCCAAGCGCGGGCTGGATGTGCTCACCGCCTGGCTGACCGGTTTCACCGCCGAGCTCAATCTCACCCGCTCGCGGATCACCATCGTCATCAGTTCCGGGGCCGAGACCGCCCACCTCGAGGTGTCCCTGCTCGATGACATCTGCCTGGGCATCCTGGTGCTCCACGGTGAGGGCTTCGAGGAGTTCGCAGGCTTCGAACTCCTCAGGCGTCTCCGCCCGCAGGAGCTCGGGCAGGTCACCGAAGAGCTGAGCTCTCTGATCGACAGAGACTGTGTGCTCACCCTGACCTACCTGAGTGAGGCCAGAGTCGCCGGGATGGAGTTCCTGCACAGAGTCGGCGGAACCTGGGCCCGGCCGACGCTGGAACGAGACGGTGAGACGATCACCATGGGAGCTGAGCACAGCCTTGAGTCCAACGCGGTGCGAGTCCTCCTTGCGGCGACTCTGACTCGCCTCCAGTCGACGACCGTCCTCCACCCATGATCGCGACCCGAACCACCGGCGGTCCACAGCTGAAGATCGATGACCGGGCAGACTCCAGCGGGGACGAACTGCAGCGCATCTGCACCACGATCGGTGACCTGTCTGCGGACGGGGCGCTCGCCGACTTCGATCTGGCCACACTCCTGACGCAGGTTCCTGCTCCACTCACAGCGATCAATCTCGATGCCGCCCGAATCGTCTACTTCCACCAGTCGACGCGGGTGCTCATCGAACTCGAAGCCACCGTCCTGGCCGTCAGAGCCGCAGTCTTCGCCTACAGGCAGGCGGAGAAAGGCGTCAGCGAGACCTTCGGCGGACTCCTCGACTATTTCGGATACGTCAGCGGTCGCGTCATTGCCATCACCCTGCCTGTGACCATCCCGATCGGCATCGCCGTCGGAGCCCCGATCTACCTGGGTCTGAAGCTCCTCGATGTCACAGGTCTCGACGATGTCGTCGCCAAGCACTTCGGCATCGACCTGGCGCAGACGAAGGCGGCGGCCAAGGAAGCCTTCGTCGCCCTCCTGTTCGAGCACTCCGATGTCTCAGGGGCCATCATCGAACACGTGCTGCCGGGAATCGTCGTCGGTTTCATGGGGCTGCCGCCAGCGGTGCTGGCCACCGAGGGCGATCATAGGCTGTGGCCACACGACTCGTCATCGATGACCGCGTGGGTCCTGGGAGGTGCGAACATGTTCGGACTGCTCCTGCCCTCAGACGTGGAGGTCTGGAAGGCGAAGGGACTCACTCCGGCCGATGATGAGCCGCCGCGTGACCTCGAGGACCTCTATCGCAGAGAGGCGGACCGCCACCGCGGTGCCGACTCCGGACAAGTGCGGATCGAGGAGATCACCTCCCCCGACGGCACTACTCGCTACATCGTCTACGTGCCCGCGACGACCGACTGGTCACCCGAGTCAGGACAGAACACCACCGATCTGACGACGAACGTACAGGCAATGGCCGGCAATGACACCGTCATGGCTGAAATGGTCCGCCAAGCCATCGCCGATGCGAATATCGGGACAGATGCCGAGGTCATGTTGGTGGGGTATTCGCAGGGCGGAATCACTGCCGGTTCCTTGGCCGCCGACCCGGCCTTCCTCGCCGATGTGAATGTCACCGCACTCGTCACAGTGGGAGCACCGATCTCAGATTTCCCGGTCGACGAGGGCATCGATGTCCTCTCGATCGAGCACGAACAGGACCTGGTGCCCGACCTCGACGGCAACGAGAATCCAGCCACAGACCAGTGGTCGACGATCACCGTCGACTACGATCCCGAACAGCTGCGCCAGGCCCCGAACCTGCAGGGCAAGACCGATGCCGAACTCGACGAACTGTTCTCCTCAGCCGGAGCCGCACACTCCTCAGCTGCCTACGCCGCCTCGATCGGGCTCATGCTTGCAGGCGGTCATGCCGGACTCAACCGGTTCACCGCGAAGAACTCAGAATTCTTCACCGGTGATCTCAAGGAGACGAGGGATTACCAGGGGAAACGCAAGCGAACATGACCCGAGTCCAACCTCGGCGAGCTGGGGCTCTGGACTGGTCGGACATGCGTTTGTCGGACGTTGGACCAACTCTGCGACCATCGACAATTCGACATGGAAGCCTTTGGACGTGAACGACACGCGCGAAATTCGCCTCCTAGGCTGAACCCGACCATAACAACTGGCGCTCGACGCACATGGCCGATGTGGCATGCGGTCGGTGGATTCGGTATCGTGGTATCACCTGTGAATCACATCACTCGAGGGCGAGAACTCACACCAGAGATCCCGTCCGCAGGACACCGTCCGCCACTGGTCACCTCCGGTGCGCTTGGACCTTGAACAAAGGAGAACTGAAATGACCTCCAACATTTCAGTGGGAACCGGGACTGCCCACAGTCAGTCATCGGAACCTCGGATGATCCAGATGCTCACCGAAGACGGCAATCGCGTCGAATCCGGTGAATATGACGCTTTCGCGGCAGAGCTCACCGATGAGGATCTGCGCGGCTTCTACCGGGACATGGTCCTGGTTCGTCGCATCGATGCTGAGGGTGCGGCCCTGCAGCGCCAAGGACAGCTCGGCCTCTGGGCGCCGATGTTCGGTCAGGAAGCGGCCCAGATCGGAATGGGACGGGCGGCACGCCCCCAGGACTTCGTCTTCCCCACCTATCGTGAACACGGCCTCGCCTACACCCGCGGCGTCGAACCCGAAACCCTTCTCGGGATGTTCCGTGGCCAGGACCACGGCGGCTGGGACCCTCAGGAACACCGCTTCCACACGTACACGATCGTCATCGGTTCGCAGACGCTGCACGCCACCGGCTACGCCATGGGCGTGTCCATGGACGGCGACGTCGGCACCGGTGACCTGGAACGCGACACTGTGGCTATCGCCTGCTTCGGCGACGGAGCCACCTCGCAGGGCGACGTCTCAGAAGCGCTGACCTTCGCCGGAGCCTTCCACGCACCCGTGCTCTTCTTCTGCCAGAACAACCAGTGGGCCATCTCCGAACCGACCCACGTCCAGACCGCGGCACCGTTGTGCAAACGCGGCGAAGGATTCGGCGTACCCGGTCTGCGTGTAGACGGCAACGACATCATCGCGATGTACGCCGTGGCCAGGGCCAGCTTGGATTCGGTCCGCGCCGGCAACGGCCCGATGCTCATCGAGGCCTTCACCTACCGTCGCGGCGCCCACACCACGGCCGACGACCCGACTAAGTACCGTGACCGGGCCGAGGAAGAGATCTGGGAGGACCGCGATCCGCTGAAGCGGCTTCGGGCCTACCTCGACAACCACACCGAGACCGCTGACGAGTTCTTCGCCGAGGTGGACGCTGAAGCCGACACTCTCGCTGCTCGCATCCGTCACAACTGCATGACCATGGAAGATCCCGATCCTGTCGAGATGTTCGCCCACGTCACCTCCGAACCTCACTCCCTCGTCGATGAGGAACGCGCGGAATTCCTCGCGTACCAGGCCTCGTTCGCCGATGCAGGTGAGGCCTGATGGAGAAACTTCCCCTGTCAAAGGCCATTACGGCCGGAATGCGCAAAGCCATGGAGGACGACCCGAAGGTCGTCCTCATCGGTGAGGACATCGGTAAGCTCGGCGGCGTCTTCCGTGTCACCGAGGGCCTGCAGAAGGATTTCGGTCCGCAGCGGGTCATCGATGCTCCACTGGCCGAATCCGGAATTGTGGGAACCTCGATCGGCATGACGCTGCGCGGCTACCGTCCGGTCATCGAAATCCAGTTCGACGCTTTCATCTTCCCGGCCTACGACCAGATCGTGACTCAGGTTGCCAAGCTCTACAACCGCACCCTGGGCAAAGAAAGAGTGCCGATCGTCATCCGTGTGCCCTATGGCGGCGGAATCGGTTCACCCGAGCACCACTCGGAGAGTCCGGAGACGGTCTTCGCCCACCACGCTGGACTGCGCCTGGTTTCACCCTCGAATGCCCATGACGCCTACTGGATGATGCAGGAAGCGATCAAGAGCGACGATCCGGTGATGTTCTTCGAACCCAAACGCCGCTACTGGCTGCGCGGAGACGTGGATACCGCGAACCGCGGCGAACTGGGAATGCACGATGCCAGTGTCATCTCCACGGGCACCGACGTCACCCTGGTGGCCTACGGCCCCCTGGTGCCCACGGCCAAGGACGTCGTGGCAGCAGGGGCAGACGAAGGTAAGAGCGTCGAACTCATCGACCTGCGCAGTCTCAGCCCGATCGACTTCACAACGATTGAGAAGTCGGTGCAGAAGACCGGTCGCCTGGTTGTCGCACACGAGGCGCCGACCTTCCTCGGACTCGGCTCTGAGATTGCGGCACGCATGTCGGAGCGCTGTTTCTTCAATCTTGAGGCTCCAGTCATCCGAGTCGGCGGCTATCACACGCCGTACCCCGGCTCACGGATGGAAGAGCACTACCTGCCTGACCTGGACCGCATCTTCGATGGTGTCGACCGGGCACTGGCCTACTGACTCAAGGAGAGTTGATATGTCTTTTGAATTTTCTCTTCCTGACGTCGGTGAAGGCCTGACAGAGGCCGACCTCGTGTCGTGGAAGGTCGCCGTCGGCGACACCGTCACCGTCAACCAGATCCTCGTCGAGATCGAAACAGCCAAATCTCTGGTCGAACTGCCCAGCCCCCAAGCCGGACCGATCGAGGCTCTGCTGGTCGAAGAGGGCCAGACCATCGAGGTCGGAACACCGATCATCCGCTTCGGCGGCGGCGATTCCACCGGCAGCTCTACGACCGCGGGAGCATCGACACCTGCGACAGGAGATGCACAGGCTTCGGTCGAGAGCGGAGACGACGCCGAAGGCGGCGCCACCCTCGTCGGCTACGGTGCCAAAGCAGTCTCGTCTAAACGTCGTCCCCGCAAGGGTGCTGGCGTTCCGGCGCCAGCAAGCCCGACCTCAGCGTCGGCCGTACCGGAAGCTCCGGCTCCGGCAGCACCGGCACCTTCCGCTGCACCAGCCGAAGCCGCTGCACCGGCAGCCGCCTCGGCAGGCAAGCCGCTGGCCAAGCCTCCCGTGCGCAAGCTCGCCAAGGATCTCGGCATCGACCTGGCAACGGTCGCTGCGACAGGTTCACGCGGCGAAGTCACTCGTGACGACCTCAAGGCCGCAGCCAGCGGCTCTGGAGCAGGACTCACCGCAGCGGCAGTTTCGAGCGCGGGGGCCGCGGCCGCCTCGGCGGGGGTCGGTTCCACCGGCGAGCTCGAAGAGCGGATCCCGTTCAAGGGCGTGGCGAAGATGATGGCCAAGGCCATGGTCGAGTCCGCGTTCACGATGCCTCACGTCACTGAGTTCCTCGACGTCGACGTGACCGAGACGATGGCCTTCGTGCGAAAGCTCAAGTCCACGAAGTTCCTGGGCGAGGACATCAAGGTCTCTCCCTTGCTGCTCGTAGCCAAGGCTGTGGCCTGGGCTGTTAACCGCAACCCGCGGATCAACTCGTGCCTCGAAGGCGAAGAGATCGTCATCAAGAAGTACCTCAACCTCGGTATTGCCGCAGCCACTCCGCGTGGTCTCATCGTGCCTAACATCAAGGGTGCACACGCGATGGGCCTGACCGATTTGGCTCAGGGCATTCAGGATCTGACCGCACTGGCTCGTTCGGGCAAGACACCTCCGGCAGACCAGTCCGGGGGCACGATCACCATCACAAACGTCGGTGTCTTCGGCGTCGACGCGGGAACTCCGATCATCAATCCCGGCGAGGCCGCGATCCTGGCCTTCGGGCAGATCCGGAAGAAGCCCTGGGTCGTCGGTGATGAGATCGTTCCACGTGACATCACGACGCTGTCGGTGAGTGCTGACCATCGCGTCGTCGATGGTGAAATCATCTCGAAGTTCCTTGCCGACGTCGGTCGTGGACTCGAGGATCCGACACTGCTGCTGGCCTGAGGCGAGCTCAGACTTCCCCCGTAGAAATCCACGTCGCAATCATCAGTCTGAATGCGACACCACGGCGGAGCGTCGAGACATCTATGCGTGCGTAGGTGTCTCGACGCTCCGCCTGTGTGGTGGGGCTCTACCGTTGTCTCGGCACGTTATTGATGTTGCGGCGAGGGAACACCGCCGCGAACAGCTCGGAACCTATTTGTCGAGGTAAGCGCTGTTGTCGGCAGGGCTGCCGTCCTTGACGAGGCGCTTGGCGATGCAATGATCTCGATCAAGCCCCCAGGAGCGGCACTGGTCCAGCGCAGGCTCGGCATCGCTGTAAGGGGTATTGATGATGGTGACCCAGTAGTTGTCGTCCTTGTAGGAACCCCAGTCCCCGCTGTGGATGAGGATCGCACCCGGGTATTTGACGCGGTTGGTCTCGAACTCGTCGAGGATGTCCTGTGCTGACCATGTCTTGCCGTCGGCCTCGAGTCCGATATCTTTCGCGCTGACCTGCGTCACCCATTGGCCTTCGATATCATCGGCCTTCGCCGTGCCTTCCTTCGTGTAGGTGGACAGTTCCTGCTGTGGGCTCGCCGTCGGCTGCACCAGTGACTCGGAAGGGGATGGGGAGGCGGATTCAGACTCGTCGCCGCCGAAGTCGACGGGCACGGTTCCCGATGACGGGGCCAGCGAGCGGATTCCGAAGAAGGCCAGCAGGCCGAGAATCATCATGATGGCGATGATGACAATCGTGATCTTGACTCCGTTGCCCTTCTTCGGGGCGGGTGTCGGCTGGAGCGGGATCTGTCCGGATGCCGGGCCGCCAGGCCCGTGCGCTGCGTGCCCGGGTCGACTTTCCCTCGGTCCGTGGCCTTGTGTCTGCCCGCGAGTCGCGGTGTGGCCTAGGCGTTCTGTTGGTTGCGTTCCCTGGGGGGCCTGAGCCTGTCCCTGGAACGGGGAGGCGCCGACGGGGGCGAAGACGTTGCGAGTCCGATTTTTGGATACGGGTACGTCGCCAGTGTGCCTCTCGAGGTATTCGTAATAGGTCGAGGTGTCGAAATCAGCAGCACTCTTGGTGGACTCCTGGCCCGGCGACAGGGTCAGACTGGCACGATCCGTTTGGTCCTTCTGCCAGTCATCGCTGGTCGCTGGACGGATTCGCGGCCTCGGTGGAACGTCGCTCATCGGTCCTCCTGAGTGCCAGATGTGGTGGCAATCATCTTCTTACCTTGGCACGACATCGGCACGTGTTCAACACGAGCCAGAGCAGGACGCATTGCCTGCTGGATCATGAGAGCGTACCTGGGTGCGCGATGAGTGCGAGGCGCGAAACAGTGTTCGCCCCGCAAATACGGAGGCAACGCGTTCTCGGCCGCTCCGGCGCGACCCTACCCATGGGGTGTCGCGACCGACATTCAGTGAATTTGCTCTGAAGGCCTGTCTCTCACTAAGATTGTTATCTGTTGTGTCGTAGGAGTTCGATCACCGATTGATCTGCTGAGGCCAACATGGTGCTCACCCACCGCTGCACTCCAGCTTCGGCCAATCTCTCACAGGCTACGGCTTCAGCGCTGGTGAGACATCTCGCCCAAACGGGCAAACCTGTTTTGGCGTACACAATTTTCATTGCGAACGCCGCATACCGGGCGACTGTCTGGTAGGTGGTCGGGCATTTGTCCGACTGAGCAGCATTCGTGAAAATTTGTTGATGTCTTCCGACATCGGCGCAAGCCAGCGTGGATCCCACGCAGACCTGCTTGCTTCGAGAGTCGGTAACTTGTGAACTGGAGGAGAGTCATGGCAGCAACCTGCCAAGTAACCGGGGCCGTCCCTGGTTTCGGACATAACGTGTCCCACTCGAAACGAACCACTAAGCGTCGTTTCAACCCGAATATTCAGAAAAAGCGCTACTTCGTTCCGTCTCTGCGCCGCAGCGTCACCCTGACCTTGTCCGCCAAGGGCATCAAGGTCATCGACGCGCGCGGAATTGACGCGGTCGTCGGCGAACTCATTGCCAAGGGAGTGAAGCTCTGATGGCTAAAGCACAGGACATTCGTCCCATCATCAAGCTCAAGTCGACAGCAGGTTCGGGGTTCACTTACGTGACCCGCAAGAACCGCCGCAACAACCCGGATCGCATGGTTCTCAAGAAGTACGATCCAATTGTTCGTAAGCACGTCGATTTCCGAGAGGAGCGCTGAGCGCACATGGCTAAGAAGTCAAAGATCGCACGCGACAAGCAGCGTCGCGTCATTGTTGAGCGCTACGCGGAGCGTCGTGCGACGCTCAAGCGTCAGCTGACACACCCAGACAGCACCGACGAGCAGCGTGAAGAAGCACGCCTCGGACTGCAGAAGCTTCCTCGCGATGCCTCACCAGTGCGTGTGCGCAACCGTGACCAGGTTGATGGCCGTCCACGCGGCTACCTCCGCAAGTTCGGCCTCTCCCGTGTTCGTTTCCGCGAAATGGCACACAACGGCGAGTTGCCCGGCATCACGAAGTCAAGCTGGTAATCTCGAGGAAGTTCGTTATCGGAAAAACGGACCGGTAACCGACCGACTTGTCCTAAGGAGGACGCTTTTATGGCTAAGAACCGCAGTGAGCTCGTAGCAGAAGTTGCAGAGAATTCCGGATTGACCCAGAAGCAGGTTTCGGACGTTCTTGATGGTGTCTTCGATGTCTTCTCCGACGTCGTCGGCAAGGGCGAAAAGCTCACCATCCCAGGATGGCTGTCTGTTGAGCGCACCGAGCGTGCCGCTCGCAAGGGACGCAACCCGCAGACCGGTGAAGAGATCCAGATCAAGGCCGGCTACTCCGTGAAGCTGTCCGCTGGTTCGAAGCTGAAAGCTGCCGCTGGCAGCCCTAACTGAGCCTTCGCGCATCAGCGTGAAATGACCCGGACCGTCTGGTTCGGGTCATTTCTTGTCTCCTCGCCGAGACTTCGACCACGTCCGGGCCCCGCAGTTAGCTCGGCTTCAGACTCCGGCGATATCCTTGAACCATGAATGAAGCGGCGGTCTGCCACCAGTGAGCACTCAGGTATTCGAATCGGTCACCCGATTCACGTCTCGCGCCGCCGTTCCCCTCGTCGTCATCGGCGGACTCGCCGTGGGTCTGGCCGCGATGCTATTCACCGGAGCGGCTTCTGCGACGCTCCTCAATGACCCAGGTCCCTATGTTCGGTACGGTCTGCCCGCCGCGAAGTTCGTCTTCAACATTTCGATGGCACTGACCTTGGGCGCACTGATGTTCGCCCTCCTCATCCTGCCCCGCACCCGGGGGCGCGGCAGGAGCCGGAAGGCGACTTCCGCAGCCGCCAATTCTGGGGTCCCCGACGAGACCCCGCTCAATGTGCTGTGGGAAAAGACCCTGAAGATCGCCGAGGTGGCCTCGGTCGCCTGGACCATCTCCGCCGTGGCCGTCCTCGTCCTCACCTTTGCCGACACGGTCGGTGCGCAGGCCTACCTCGACTTCTCCAATCAGCTCGGCGTGTTTCTGACCCAGATCGCCTTCGGTCAACTCTGGACACTCATCGTCGTCCTCATCGCCGTCACCTCGACCCTGTGCTTCGGCACCCGCAGCTACCTGGGCATCGCTTTGGCAGGCGTCCTCGGCGTCGGCGTGGTGATCCCGCTGGCGCTGATGGGACACTCCGCCGAAGCCTCCGGACACACCCAGGCCGTGAACAGCATCGGTCTCCACCTAGTGGGCGTCATCATCTGGTTGGGCGGCCTCTTCACCATCGCTCTTCTGGGCTCGGACCTCGCCCGCTCGCACCAGCTGCGCACCACGATCGAACGCTATTCGTCGTTCGCGCTCATCGCCTTCGCCATCGTCGCCTATTCCGGTGTTGTGAACTCCCTGCTGCGCGTTCACAGCTTCGCTGACCTCATGACCCCTTACGGGCAGGTGATCGTGGCGAAGGCTTTCGCGACTATTCTGCTCGGTCTCGTCGGGTTCTGGCATCGCCAGTTCGTCATCCGACGACTGGGGGACGCCGCCTCGGCGACTAGGGAATTCTGGCGCCTCATCATCGTGGAATTCATCATCTTCGGCGCCACCATGGGCCTCGCGGTCGCTCTGTCACGGTCTCAACCCCCGGTTTCCCAGGAACCTGTCGGCGACCCGACCCCCGCAGAGATCCTGACCGGCGACCCACTTCCGCCCTCGCCGAGCTTCGCCCGCTACTTCACCGAATGGTCCCTGGATCCGCTGTGGGTCGTCGTTGCCGTCGGCCTGTCTGCGGCCTATATCGTCGGGTTCATCAACCTCCGGCGCCGAGGTGATTCCTGGCCGATCCATCGCCTGATCTGCTGGCTGCTCGGCATGATCTTCCTCGTCTACGTCACCTCCGGCGGTGCCCGGGTCTATGGCGAGATCCAGTTCTCCGGACACATGATCCAGCACATGCTTCTCATTATGGTGGTGCCCCTGCCGATGGTCCTCGGTGCGCCCATCACGATGCTCATGCGGGGGACGAAGGCGCGCACGGACGGTTCGCGCGGCATCCGCGAATGGGTGCTGTGGCTCGTCCATACTCCGTACATGAGGTTCTTCGCGAACCCGATCTTCGCAAGCGTGAACTTCGCTGGTTCGCTTGTGATCTTCTATTACTCGGGCATCATGAAATACGCGCTCGAATGGCACCTCGGCCATGAGCTGATGATCATCCACTTCCTCGGCGCGGGCTATCTGTTCGCGCAGGCGCTCATCGGCATCGACCCCGGAGTGAAGCGACCGGCGTATCCGCTGCGCCTGCTCATGCTGCTCATCACGATGGCCTTCCACGCGTTCTTCGGCATCTCGATCATGAGCTCAGAAGTTCTCATCGAGGGTGATTGGTTCGGAAACATCGGCGCTGACTGGGGCTACTCGGCGATCGAAGATCAACAGTTGGGTGGTGGAATCGCCTGGGGCATCGGTGAGCTCCCCACCCTGTTCATCGCGATCATGGTGGCCTTCCAATGGTCGAAGTCCTCGGATCGCGAAGCCAAGCGAAGCGACCGCCGCGAAGCCCGCACCGACGACGCAGAACTTCGCGCCTACAACGACATGCTCGCCAATATGGCACAGCGCGACGCGAACTCCAGCCCACGAGGCAGATGACTGCACACCTCGTGTGCGGGAATGTGCACAGATAATTCCCGAATTCGAGCCGTTCCTGCACCCATTCATTCTTCACATGGCGCAGACTGTTGCTTGGATCATATTTATCTACGGCGTGACACAATCCGCGCCGATGACGTGGACCTGAAGCCGCATAGCTGGGGCTTACAGGCACACCTCCGCACGGGCTGAGACGCCACAGCAAGTCGATTCGCGCATTCAACGCTGATGCGGATCGTGGAAATCAAGGAGAGTCATGAGTTCTTCGAACAATGCCGAGAGAAAGACGATTCGCACGCAGCTGCGCAAGGTCGTCGCAGCCTCGATGGCTGGAACTATCGTCGAGTGGTACGAGTTCTTCCTCTACGGAACCGCGGCCACGCTGGTCTTCCATATCCTGTTCCCGCCCTCGGACGACCCGCTGAACGCGATCCTCGCGGGCTTCGCTACCTATGCTGTCGGGTTCATCGCGCGGCCATTCGGCGGCATCATCTTCGGCCACTTCGGCGACAAGTACGGACGCAAGAAGCTGCTGCAGCTCTCGATCATCCTCGTCGGTGCGGCCACATTCCTCATGGGCTGCCTGCCGACCTTCGACTCGATCGGCTATTTCGCTCCGGTTCTGCTGGTCATTCTGCGCCTGATCCAGGGGTTCGCCGTCGGCGGCGAGTGGGGCGGCGCCGTCCTTCTCGTGGCCGAGCACTCCCCGAACAGGGAACGCGGGTTCTGGGCATCCTTCCCGCAGTCGGGTGTGCCGCTGGGCAATCTGCTTGCGACCGGTGTGCTCCTCGTCCTTACGGCAACACTTACCGAAGAGCACTTCATCTCCTGGGGCTGGCGCGTCGCCTTCTGGCTCTCGGCCGTCATCGTACTCATCGGTTACTACATCCGCACCAGGGTCTCCGACGCTCCGATCTTCGATGAGGTTCAGTCCGAAGAGATCGAGGAGGGAGTGGACTACGGCATCAAGGCCGTCTTCAAGCGCTACCCCCGCGAGGTTTTCTCCGCGATGGGACTGCGATTTGTGGAGAACATCCACTACTACCTGGTCGTGACCTTCTCGATCACCTATCTGGCCATCGCCGTCGGTGTCGAACAGGCAGAGATCCTCGGCGTACTGCTCGCCGCCCACGCAATCCACGCAGTCATCGTGCCACTGGTCGGAGCGGCAACGGACAGAGTCGGTCGTAAGCTCCCCTACGGCATCGGCATCGCGTTGACGGCCACCTGGGGCTTCTTCGCGTTCCCGATGTACGACACAGGCAACGCCTTGATGATCTTCCTCGCCTTGCTGCTGGGACTCATCTTCCACGCACTGATGTATGCCGGTCAGCCGGCCATCATGTCGGAGATGTTCCCGACCCGCATGCGCAATTCGGGCGTCTCGACCGGCTACCAGGTCACGGCCATCGTGGCCGGATCGTTTGCGCCGATCATCGCCACTGCGCTGCTGCAGAAGTTCGAGTCCTCGGTGCCGATCGCGTTCTATCTCCTCGCAGCCGCTGTGATCTCGATGATCGCGCTTCTGTACACGAAGGAGACGAAGGGCATCGATCTGCGTTCACTGGATCAGGTGGACAAAGACCGTCGAGACGCCGCGCAGCGCTGATCACTTCATGCTGATCGCGCTGAGCTGATCAGATAAGGCTGATCAGCTCACCACCACATGGTATCGGGCGGTTCCGATGAATATCGGCACCGCCCGAAACCATGACAGCGCA
Organism: Brevibacterium sp. FME37; assembly: GCF_014897485.1. Classification (NCBI taxonomy): domain Bacteria; kingdom Bacillati; phylum Actinomycetota; class Actinomycetes; order Micrococcales; family Brevibacteriaceae; genus Brevibacterium; species Brevibacterium sp. FME37. Next base: position 169,034 of record NZ_JABUYE010000007.1, on the reverse strand, counting down.
CAATACAGTGGAAGCACAACACGTTTGAAGGGACAGCAATGGTCGATCTCAGCAGCAAACGCGCCCTCGTCACAGGGGGCGCCTCCGGCCTCGGCAAGGCTATGAGCGAAGCTTTCGCCGCAGCCGGAGCGCACGTTATCGTCGCAGACGTCCACGCGGAGTCTGCGGAAGCCGTGGCCGACGACATCGGAGGGCAGGCGTGGACGGTCAATCTCGCGGATACCTCGGCGCTGGATGGGGTCGATCTCGACGTCGATATCCTCATCAACAACGCCGGCATACAGAGGATCCACCCGATCACGGAATTCCCGCTTGAGGAATGGCGGCTCATCAACACTCTCATGCTCGAAGCGCCCTTCGTGCTCACCAAGGCCGTGCTGCCGGCGATGTGCAAAAGGGGATGGGGGCGGGTCATCAACCTCTCCTCGATCCACGGCCTGCGCGCCTCGGCGAACAAATCAGCCTATGTGGCCGCTAAGCACGGGCTCATGGGACTGACGAAGACGACCGCGCTGGAAGCCGGCCCCCAGGGCGTCACCTGCAACGCCATCAACCCGGGCTACGTGCTCACACCCCTGGTCAAGGGGCAGATCACGGACCAGGCGAAGACGAACGGCATCAGCGAAGACGAAGTGCTCGAGCAGGTCTTCCTCGGCCACTCTGCGGTGCCGAAGCTTGCCGAACCGGAGGATATTGCGCAGTTGGCACTGTTCCTGGCCAGTGACGCGGCCGCCGTCATCAACGGCAGTGCCCACAGCATCGACGGTGGTTGGTCCGCGGCCTGAGACCCTAAGTCTCGACGTGCGAGTCTGTCTCAGAGAACTTCGAGGACGCTGCGGACCCCTGCATTGCGCAGGGATTCGTGGCGGACCGAAGCCCAGTAGGAGACAGGCTTCGAGAACTCTTCAGGCAGCACCTGCACGAGGCGACTGTTGCCCACAGCGAGGAAGTCGGGCAGGATCCCGATCCCAACTCCGTCTGATGTGGCAAGCACGTGCGCATGCACCGAGGTGGAGCGGAAGAATCCCTTGCCGCGCGGCAGTGCGTTGCCCGCCTCGTCGAGGTCATCGACCTGGAGCGAGTTCTCGATGTAGTAGACAAGACGATGCTCGGCAAGATCGTCAAGCGTCATCGGCAGCGAATGGGTTTGCAAGTATTCGCGGGAGGCGTAGAGCTGGAGCCGATAGTCGCGGATGTGCTTCGCGACGCTGCGTGGAGCGTCTGGCCGGCCGACGACGACCTCGATATCGACGCCCGACCGGTACTGCCGGGCCCGCTGCGTTGCCGTGATGAGTTCGAACTGCAGACTGGGATGGCTCCGTTGCAGCTGGGCTAGGGCCGGCACCGCGAATTCCAGGGCGAAGGCCTGCGGACAGGCCAGGCGAATCGTCCCGGATAGGGCAGAGCTGGAGTGGGCGTCGATGCGCCCCAGAGCAGACTCGATGTCCTCGGCCACCGGCAGCAGGAGTCGTCCGGCAGTGCTGAGCTCCCAACCGTCCGGTGAGGCCACGAGCATCCGCTCGCCGTAGGCCTTCTCCAGCGCTGCGATACGTCGGGACACCGTCGTGTGGTTGAGGCCGAGGCTGTGCGCGGCGGCGGTGAACTTTCCCAGCCGAGCCACGGCAAGCAGTGTCAGCAGATCTTCGGGAGAGATCTGCGAACCGGACCCGCCTGGTGCATATGAAGCCATAGTGGTTCCATCCTATCTGCGTGCGCGCACATATCCGGTGCGGAATATGTGATTCTGCGCGAACCGTGTTGCCTCAGCGACTGGCGTAATGTGAGGGGAAACACTGCACCACCTGAAGAACATGATGCGAGGAGGCATATTATGTCGACAATTGGATGGGTCGGCCTGGGAAACATGGGTCGTCCGATGACCGCGAATCTGGTGAAGGCCGGTCACACTGTGAATGGTTTCGATCTCGTGCCAGAGGCCGTCGCCGCGGCAGCTGAACACGGTGTCACTGCCGTGGGCTCGATCGCCGAGGCGGTCGCCGGCGCCGACATCGTCTTCACAATGCTGCCGAAGGGTGAGCACGCCCGCACCGCATACCTGGAGCCCAACGGCGTGCTGGCCAATGCTGACAGGAAGACCCTCCTCGTGGATTCCTCGACCATCGACTTCGACTCCGCCCGCGCCCTGCACTCCGAGGCAGCCAAGGCCGGCTTCCGCTTCGTCGATGGTCCGGTCTCCGGCGGCGTCACCGGCGCCGAAGCTGGGACTCTGACCTTCATGCTCGGCGGAACCGATGAGGATGTCGCCGAGGCGAAGTCCTTCATCGAGCCGATGGCCGGCAACATGTTCCACGCCGGTGGAGAGGCCGCTGGTCAGGCCGCCAAGATCGTCAACAACATGATGCTCTCGATCAGTCTGCAGGGCGTTGTCGAAGGTGCAGTGCTCGCCGAACGTTTCGGGCTTGACCCGAAGGTCTTCTACGACATCGCAACAGTCTCCTCCGGAGACTCCTGGCCGCTGCGCACCTGGTACCCCGTGCCCGGCGTGACCGAGACCGCAGCCTCGAACAACTCGTTCCAGCCCGGCTTCGCCACTGCACTCATGCACAAGGATGTTGGACTCGCCCTCGCCGGCGCCGAAACGCAGGGCCTCGACCTGCCGGCCGCGCAGCTCGTCCACGCTCAGCTGCAGAAGCTCATGGACGAGGGCTTCGACGGCCTCGACACCTCGGCGCTGATCAGGAACATCGATCCGAAGGCCCCGGGCCTGCCCGAGTAGATGCTGCAACGCGACCTCATGGCTCGCAGACTCCGGGTTCTCAGTCGACCGCTCCCACGGTCGGCAGTCCACCCGGGCCTGCAGGCTGCGCAGGGACGTGGAAGACTGGAAGCATGAGTTCTTCAGACACACCTGCATCACTGACCGAGGACGCGATCGCGTCTATCAGAGACAACCTTGACGAGGTTGCCGAACGCACAGCGACCGCCGCCGAGGCGAGCGGACGAGCACGTGATGACGTGCGCGTGCTGCTCGCGACCAAGACTCAACCGGCAGAGAGGATCCGCGTCGCCATCGAGCACGGCTTCACGCTCATCGGGGAGAACAAGGTGCAGGAGCTGGTGAGCAAGGCCGATGACATTGCGGATCTGGACCATCAGGCGCATCTTATCGGCCCCCTGCAGAAGAACAAGGTCAATCACACACTGCGCCATGCGCACTGCATCCAATCCGTCGACACTCTTGAGCTTGCGACGAAGATCAGCAATCGACTGGACGTCCTCGATCAGACCATTGACTGCTTCGTGCAGGTCAACACCTCGCGTGAGGACTCGAAGTCCGGGATCGCGCCCGAGGATGCTGAGGCACTCATCTCCGAACTTCGTGGGTTCACCCGGATGAGATTGCGCGGACTCATGACGATCGGTCTTCCCGGGCGGACGCCCGAAGAGATCCGTCCCAGCTACACCGAACTCCGTGAACTCAGCGAGAAGCTCCTCACCTCGGGCGTCATGCCCGCCGAAGCGAGCGAACTCTCCATGGGGATGAGCAGCGACTTCGAACTCGCCATCGCCGAAGGCGCCACCATGGTCCGCGTCGGTTCGAGCGTCTTCGGAACCCGCGACTAATCCTGACGCGGCTTCAAGGCACGGCCGTCATTACCGCTGGGACTCTGCGCCTTCTGGCGGAAGTGGGCTCGCAAGCCGTCGATGAGCGCCCCGCGCCAACAGGCAAAGTCGTGACCGCCCTGATAGACAGACAGCGACGTCTCGCACCCCTTATTGCTGAGCACCTCAGCGAGTCGGCGCGTGTGATCGATCATGAGGTCCTCTCGGCTGCCTACGGCGAGGTGGAACTCCACCTCGGGGCGCTTCGCCTCTGAGAACTGGCACGTCAGCCAGGTGTCGGTGTTGAGTCGGTTGAGATCGGCCGGGCTTGCCTCGCCTCCCGGATGCCACCAGAGCGACGATGAATGTGCGAGGACTGCACCGACAGCTGTGGGGGAGTCGAGTGCCATGAGCAGGGCCGACAGCCCGCCCAGGCTCTGACCTCCAACGATCCGCTGCGAGCGGTCGGGCAGCGCATAGCCCTGCTGCCCCAGATCGTCCTCGATCTGTGGCAGCAGCTCATCTGTCACCTGCTTGAGGAACTCCCGGTTGCCTCCAAGAGCGCCGACCCGCAGCGCGCGGCTTCGGGCGCCGATGCCGATGATCACGATCGGCGGCAGACCGGCCGCTTCGCAGGCGCGGGCCACATCGAGCCCTTCGAACCAGTCGTCGCCGTCGAAGAGGACGAGCAGACCCTCCGGCCGCTTCGTGTCGGGCGTATAGACGTGCACCGGGCAGGTGATCCCGCCGATCTCGCGAACGGAAGTAGTTACGAATCCGGGGGCCGCCTCGGCGGAGGACCACATGCTGTGATCGGGTGCCAGGGGCCCGGAGAACACGGAGGTCCCGACGGTGGGCTCGGACACGTTCGGCCTGCGCAGGGGCGCATCGGCGTTGAATCCATCGACGAATACCGACGGCCCGACATTCCGCCCCGTGCCCATCGGCTCTGGCATGTCCGAGGTCGAGGGGCTGAAACCGTAGGAACAGCGGAGATCGGCGGGCAAGGTCAGGGTCACGCCCCAGATTCCCGTGCCGGGCACGCGGCTCATGATGCCCAGTGCCTGACGGTGTTTGTCGGTTACCCGATTGGCCACGAGTCTCACACTGCGGATCTCGGGGTCGGTGACGCGGTAGAGGAATGTGATATCCCGCATATCTTCGTCGGTCTCACACGGGTTGACTATGGGGGTGCCGAGCGTGGCGACGTCATTCCAGAATCGCTCCTCGCTGTCGGCAGAAGCGCTGGCGATCCCGGTGTCGGCCCCAAAATAGGCGGCCTGAATGTCTGTGAAGCGCACGAATGAATCCTTGCAGATGGTCCTTCTGGGCAGGTGTGGACGGTATCGTCCGAGCAGCCGGGTGAGTATCGCATTGCGGACCTCGAGGTTCCGCGCTGGACAGGACTGCTGACAACATTGCTAGTCTAAGGGATTAGGTTAGGCTTACCGACATAGAAGCTCATCGGATTCTTGACGTGCTGGGTGGACTCAGTCGCCGGTCGAGTTCTCTGCACCGCTCCATCGCGATGGCTGGCAGACCCACGAGCACCCTGAATGGCTTCACCCTGAACGGAACCACGACAACGTCGCCCGGGATCTCGGAAGAGATCGCGGCTGTACCAAGGAGAGCAATGAAAAAGAGCTTGACGATCATCGGTGCCGCTTGTGCCCTCGCACTCGCCGGCTGTGGAGGGGCCAGCTCCGGAGCCACGAATGACACCTCCGACGAGGCGGATTCGGGCTCAGACCTCTCTGTCCCCCTTCCGGAAGGCTGGGAAAAGGTCGGGGGAACAAGCGACTTCTCCTCGATCGAGGCGGAGCCGAAGCTGCCGGCGAAGGTCAAGGACGGCACGGACACCGAGGTCGAGGTCAAGGACATCGACAAGATCATCGTCGCCGGGGACGGGGTCGCCTCCACTCTCGGAGCGCTCGGCCTCAAGGACAACATCGCCGCCGCACCCGAGAACTCGACGTCCCCGGAGGGGCTTGGGGCGCCGGAGCACTTCGAATTCACGAAGGAAACGGGAGTCGAGGGACTGCTCGCGATGAACGGCACCCTCTTCATCGGCGACAACACCAAGCGTCATGGCTCGGTCGCCGAGCAGTTCCGTGACGCCGGCACCGAAGCTGTCGTCATGGATGATCAGCAGTCGCAGGGAGACAAGCTCAAGGCCGTTGCTTCCTATGTGGGAGCCGAAGACGCCGGTGAGGAACTGGCCGAACTCGTTGACGACCAGCTTGCCGATGCCGCCACGATGGCCAAGGAATCCGATAAGCAGGATCTGTCCGTCATCGAGGTCACGGCCAATGGTGCAGGCGGGCAGAACGCAGTGGCGGGCACCGGAACGCCGGGCAATGAGATGATCGAGACCCTCGGCTACACGAGCGTCGGGTCGGAGTCGAAGCTGCGCGGATACTCCCGCGAATTCAGCAACGAGGGAATCGTCTCCTCTGCGCCCGACGTCATCGTCATGGCCGAATCCGACTACGAGAAGTGGGGCGGTGAGGAGGGTCTCTGGGAGGCATTCCCGACGCTCCAGCAGACCCCTGCCGGAGAGAACTCCGCGATCTTCGTCATGCCCGATGCCCAGCTGAAGTATTCCAGCCCCGAAATCGGCGTCGGAGCCCAGGCTCTCGCCAAGGCCGTCGCGAAGCTTCCGTGACTCGGTCAGTCTCCGAGCACAGCAGTGTCACGAAGGATCATCGTGGCACTGCTGAACCCGGTCAGCGCACAGACCAGAAAGCCGAGAGGCGCGCAGACAAGAAGTCGGAGAGGCGTCATGATGTGCGACGGCTGCCGCTTCTGACCTGTGTGGTCATCGGCCTGGCCGTTCTGGCTCTGCTCATGACCATCTCGGCGTCGGTCGGTCCGCTGCGCATACCGCTCGGCGACGTCGCCCGGATCGTGTTCGCCCAGCTGGGACTCGTCGACGGTGGGGACCTCAGCCAGCGCGACGTCTCGGTCGTGTGGCAGCTGCGCGTCCCCCGCGTGCTCATGGGCGTCTTGGTCGGCGCGGCGCTGGCGATCTCCGGTGCCGCTCTGCAGAGCCTATTCAACAACCCGCTCGCCGACCCCGGCATCATCGGGGTCAGCGGCGGAGCCTCGGCGGGCGCGGTCGGCGTCATCGTGCTCGCCGGCAGCTCCATCACCTGGCTGCTGCCTCTCGGCGCCTTCCTCGCCGGTCTCGCGGTCACCGGCCTGATCTACGTCCTCGCTCGGCCCGGTCGCAACACCGGAACCTCGCGCATGCTGCTCGTCGGTATCGCCGTGGGGTCCGGATGCCAGGCGCTGACCGGCTTCTTCACGTTCATCGCCGATGATGCGCAGCTGCAGACGCTGACGTTCTGGCAGATGGGCTCGCTGAGCAAGGTCACCTGGGCGCAGATAGCGGCGACCGTGCCGATCTTCGTCATCGGGTTGGCCATTCTGCTCATCAGCACCCGCGCTCTCGACGTGCTCACACTTGGGGAACGCGAAGCCCAGCACCTGGGTCTCAACGTCAAACGGAGCCGCCTGGTCATCATCGTCGCGACCGCACTGCTCACGGGTGCGGCGGTCGCCTTCGCCGGTGCTATCGGCTTCGTCGGGCTCGTCGTTCCGCACATCGTGCGCATCATCGTCGGCCCCGGCCACCGAGGACTGCTCCCGATCTCGGCGATCGTCGGATCGATCCTCATCGTCGCCGCCGACTGCGCTTCCCGCGTTGTGGCCCCGCCGGCCGAGGTGCCCATCGGACTCTTCACCGCGGCCGTCGGGGCGCCCTTCTTCCTGTTCCTGGTCGTGCGAATGCGGAAAAGCTCATGGTGACGAAGATGATGAGAGAAGTGATGAAGGAAGCAGAGGACCCCACCGCCGAGGTTGTCATCCGAACAGAGGATGTGACCTTTGCCGTCGACGGTCGTGAGCTCGTCTCCGGAATCTCGTTCAGCCTGCGGGCCGGGGAAGTCGTGGCTCTCGTCGGGCCCAACGGTGCTGGAAAATCAACGATGCTGTCCCTGCTGGCCGGAGATGTCGCGCCGACGCAGGGCAGGGTGGAGATCTCGGGCATCGACGTTCGTTCGTGGAAGCCAGGACCCCTGGCGAGGAAGCGATCGGTCATGCTCCAGCACAACAGTTCGAACTTCTCGTTCAGTGTGAGAGAAGCCGTGCATATGGGGCGTCTGCCCTGGGGCGTCGACCCTGTGCGCGACGAGGAGCTGGTCGCCGAGGCGATCGAGGACTCTGATCTCGCCGGTTTCGAAACCCGGGATATCACGACGCTGTCCGGTGGCGAGGCCGCTCGTGTCTCCTATGCCCGGACGAGAGTGCAGACGACGCCCGTCATCTTCCTCGACGAACCCACCGCGGCCCTCGATCTCAAACACCAGGAGACCCTGCTGCGATCGGTCAGGAATCTGCGAGATGAGGGAGCGGCCATCATCGTGGTCCTCCACGACCTCAATCTCGCTCTGAGATATGCGGACCGAGTGCTCGTCTTCGGCAATGGAGAACTCGTCGCCGATGGAGTACCGGAAGAGGCGTTGAGCGAGGAACTCGTCGAGGAGGTCTACGGCCAGCGCGTGCGCAGGCTGAAAGCCGAAGGAATCGACACCCCGATCCTCGTCCCCGTGTGACGTGAGAAGCCCAGACCCGAGGTGTGCGAAGCTCCGGTTTGAAACGTGCGGAGCCCCGCGGAACCCACAAAGCGCGGAGGCGCGCCATCCCGGGCCGCGACGGAAGGTCACATGATGACACCCGGACTCCCGCCTCGGCGGTGAATCTGTGAAGATGGAGGCATGACTAACAGTCCGCAGGAAACCGCAGCCTCGGCGGGAGATCCCTCCGCTGCATCATCGTCCACCGCGTCGAAGTCCGCCGCGCCCCACGTCGTCAAGGTGCGCGCACCTGAACTCATCGGCCGCCGATGGATGAATTCCGGAGGCAAGGAGCTGAGCCTGGCCGACTTGCGCGGCAAGGTGATCCTGCTCGATTTCTGGACCTTCTGCTGCATCAACTGTCTGCACGTGCTGGACGAGCTGCGCCCGCTCGAGGAGAAGTACGCACAGGAACTCGTCATCGTCGGCGTCCACTCCCCGAAGTTCGAGTTCGAGCGCACAGTCGAGGCCGTCGATCAGGCCGTCGAGCGCTACCAGGTCGAACACCTCGTCCTCGACGACCCGGACCTCGTCACCTGGCAGGCCTACACCGCCCGGGCCTGGCCCACATTGGCCGTCATCGACCCCGAGGGCTACCTGGTTGCGACCCTGTCGGGTGAAGGCCACGGCGCAGGGCTCGGTGAGATCATCGAGGGGCTCATCGAAGAGCACTCGGCGAAGGGCACACTGCACTCCGGCGACGGACCATACGTGCCGCCACCAGCGCCGGAGACCGAGTTGTTCTACCCCGGGAAAGTCACCGCACTGTCCTCAGGCAACCTGCTCGTCGCCGATTCGGGACACCACAGCCTCGTCGAATACGATTCCAGCGGACAGACGATCATCCGCCGCATCGGCACCGGTGAACGCGGAGCGGACGACGGCGATCTCACCTCGGCGAGTTTCAGCGAACCCGGCGGCATCACCGTCCTCCCCGATGATGTGGCGGCGAAGGCCGGCTATCACCTCGTCGTCGCCGACACCGTCAATCACACGCTGCGCGGCATCAACCTCGAGACCGAAACCGTGACGACGATCGCCGGCACCGGTGCGCAGCATATGGTCGGCGCGATCGACAACGTGGTCGGCACCTACGGTGAACTCGGCCGCTACGACGGTCCCGCTCTCGACGTGAAGCTCTCCTCGCCGTGGGATGTCCTCTTCGTCCCTTCCACCGCCGAGGTGGTTGTGGCGATGGCAGGCAACCACACTATCTGGTCGTTCGACCCCGAAGCCGGGTCGATCCGCCTGCTCTCGGGCACCATGAACGAAGGCCTGGCCGACGGCGACTCTGAGAACGCGTGGTTCGCGCAGACATCGGGCCTTGACCTCAGCTCCGACGGTGATGTGTTCATCGCCGACTCTGAGACGTCTGCGATCCGCCGCCTCGACCCGAACACCGGATCCGTGTCCACGCTCATCGGCGAGGGACTCTTCGACTTCGGATTCCGCGACGGACCCGCAGCCGAAGCCAGGCTGCAGCATCCCCTTGGGGTGCGGAGACTGCCTGATGGTTCGATCGCGATCGCCGACACCTACAACGGGGCGATCCGCCGCTACGACTTCACCACGAACGAGGTCTCGACCCTGGCCCGTGGCCTGCGCGAACCTTCCGACATCTTCGTCCTCGAAGCCGCCTCAGCCGCCTCAGCCGCCGAATCGACCGACGGCACCGAAGCCGCTGAAGCCGAACTCCTCATCGTCGAGTCCGCCTCACACGCCCTGACGAGAGTGAAGCTGCCCAAGGATGCTCAGCGCGTCGACGAGGGTGCGCTCACCAGCAATCGCCCTTCGACCGAGATCGCGTCGGGCCCAGTGTCCGTGACCGTGAGCTTCACTGTTCCAGCAGGTCAGAAGCTTGATGACCGGTGGGGTGATCCTACGTATCTGCAGGTTTCGTCGACACCTCCAGAGCTCATCGTCTCCGGCGACGGAGGAGCGGAAGGTCTCAAGCGCGACATCGTCATCAACCCTGAACTTGCATCAGGGGTCCTGCACGTGACCGCACGCGCTGCCGCCTGCGACGGCGAACCAGGCGGAGAGATTCCATTGCACGCGGCATGCCATCTCTACCAGCAGGACTGGGGCATTCCAGTCGACCTCGTCGCCTCCGCCCCCGCTGAACTCACCCTCGACCTCCGCGGAGCCTGAGACTCGCCGCTACTTCACGGTGACGTCGCCGAGGCGACGCGGATCGAAGCGGACCTGTGAGGACTTGACGATGACAGAGCCTCCCATGACGAAGGAGAGGGTTTCGTCGAAGTCATGCTCGGCCGCTGTGACGATGTCGCGGTAGCGTCCCTGGATGCGCACCTCCACCGTTGAGGGAGTGAGCTCGAGGTCATTGCCCGAGGCGGCCAGGCTGACCTGGGGTTCACGTACCAGCGACCACTTCACATCACCGAGGATCTCGTTGTCCGTGTCGTAGCCGAACACACAGTCCGAGGGGTACAGAGTCTTCGCCTTCACACACTTGTGCAGATGCTCGCTGACCTGTTTGTTGACAGCCTGCTCCAGCTTCGCAGTGGGCTCGGGCGACAGCGCGATCTGGGCGGTGTCGGTCGGTGCGATCACCTCGGCGCGTTCGGGCTTCGACTTGAGATAGGTCGCATCGAAGCCGACGAGGTAGGTCGCCGGGAACAGCACGGGGACCGTTCCGGCGGCGACTCCGTACCCGTTGACAGTGGCAGTCGACGAGCCTTCGACCTGCAGATCAAGGGTCGGCCACTTCTTCTGCTCGATGACCCACCTGTCGAAGAGCCCGGCAGCCGCCGGCAATTTCACCATGGACAGGTCCACGGTCTGCGTCTGCGAGGACAGCACATAGCTCAGTGAGACCTTCGCATGGTCGTCGTCTATCGAGACCGTCTTCGCCTCGGCATCGCGCGGCAGGTCTGGAGCGGCAGAGAGCACATCATGATTGAGTGCCAGAGTCGATGACGGGGTGGGGGAGGAGAGGTAAGAGAACGCGCGCTCGGCATCGGCATGCTCGATTGCCGAAATATAGGCTTCAGCGGCGCGGGCAGGTGTGTAGACGGTGAGGTTGAGGAGGGGAACCGCGGCCACAGTGAGGACGATGACCAGAAGCGCCGAAATCAGAAGTTTGCGCGAAGTTCGCATTGATTCTCCTGAATCGGTGGGGGATGGAGGGGATTTCAGTTTAATGCCAATTGCCCGCAACTTGAGGCCATGAGCAGTGCGGACACACGGGACAGTGGAGTGGCAGGGGTTATTCCACCGAATACGCGTGCAGCGCCGAGGTGTCGACCTCGACGAAGACATGGGTGCCGATTTTGACGTTGGCGCGCAGTGAGGCGATCGATTCGCCGAGGCTGGGGTGCAGGACTCCGAATCCACCCCCACCCCCGGAACTACCAGAGCTACCGGAGACCCCGGCCACGTCGGCCAGGTCCACGTCGAGGGCGAGTCCCATCTCCGTATCCACCGGCGAGAGTTTCGCCTGCAGGCAGGATCCGCGATCGCGGAGTCCGATCACAATGGCTTCGAACACCGTCGCCGAGGTGAACGCCGGGTCGTGTTCGTCCAATGATAGGAGCGCACTGCGCCACCCCAGCGTGACGAAGACCTTCCCGTCGAGTTCTGTTCGCGCCTTGACCGCGGAGTGACCGATCGACAGCCAGCCCTTGCGCGCCAACCCGGAATAGACGTTGACACCGCTGAGTTCGGCCGGCAGGGAGCCCCGAGGTTCCGTGACGACCTGTTCCAGAGTGCCGAACGCGACGAGCTCACCTTTTTCGATATTGGCCGTCCCCGCCTCGGCGACGGTGAAATCGGTCAGCGTATTCGAGGTGAAGACGATCCCGCGGCCGTGTGCTGCGGCCAGATCGGCCAAGCGGCCGCGCAGGCCGGCACGCAAATGGCCGGGGACGGATGCGAAGGGGTCGATGAAGGTCAACCATGTCGAACCGCTCGCCCACGCCACAGCCAAGCCGAGTTTCGCATATTCACTGGCATCGAGTTCGCCGAGCCGGGACTTCAGTGTTTCGGGTTTGACCCCGAACTCCGTGTACGCCTGAGCCAATGCCGCCTCCCCAGATCCGGCATTGGCTTCGCGAAGATACTTTCTGACCCAGCTGCGCACACGAGTTCGCCCCGACCGGAGACCGGTCGGGAACTGCGGTGGAGGTGCGACGTCGGAGCGCGCAGCAACGGACAGCACCACCTCAGTGGTGCTGTCCGTGCTGCCCATGAGACCGAGCATTGTCCCTGCTCGGAGACGACCGAGATCGATCTGGTGTCTTCCGAGGTGCAGCCCCGCTAGGGACAATTCATCGTTCAACGGACCTTAGAACTCCGCAGGATCGTCGGAGGCGGTCATCCGCCGACGAGTGATGACGACAGCTGCGGCACCGACGACGAGGAGTCCGACGCCGAGGGCCAATCCGGTCATTTCAGCACCGGTGCGGGGCAGGTCGCTGCCACTGTCGCTGCCGTTGGCTCCGCCTTCATCGACCGAGGTGCCGTTGGTGACGACGGTGAAGCTGCCGCCCTGTGGCTTGTCGAAGCTGTCCGCCTGGGCACGAACATTGTAGGTTCCCAGAACAGCCTTGACCTTCGCCTGCACTCCGAAGGTCGCCTTGCCCTCAGAATCAGCTTCCTTGGTCATCGTGTAGCGGTCGACCTTGCCCTGGGCATGCTCGACCGTGATCGTGATCTTCTCACCTGGCTGTGCACCGGTGATGCCGAGTTTGATGCCCTCGTCGAGGAAGTCCTCGGAGCTGATCTCGGTCGGATCGATGATGAGCGCCTGGGTCGCGGTGGCCGCGGCCTTCTTCTCACCCTCATCGGTTCCGGGGCTGGCCGGAGCGGTTGTCTCCGAAGGCGCTGCCTCGGTCGCGTCCGCGGTTTCCGGAGCCTCGGACTCCGGAGCCTCGGACTCTGGAGCCTCAGATTCGGTGGGAGCTGGTGCCTCCGTGGTCTCGTCAGCTTTGGCCTTCGACTTGTCGTCGGTGTCCGTGGGCTCGGGCGTTTCGGACTCAGTCGGCTCTTCGGACTTGGTCTCAGAAGGCTTCTCGCTCGGCTCGTCCGACTTGGTCTCAGACGGAGTCGGCTTTGCGCTCTCGGATGGGTCCTCCGTCTTGGTCTCCGACGGGGTTGGAGCAGGACCGGTTGCAGAGGTGCAATCGTCGCCCTTGGCCTTGTCGTCGACGTCTGAAGCGCTGGGCACGACCTCGAAGGACACCTTCGAGGAGTCCTTCTCGGTCTTCTCATCGGTGAGGTAAAGCGAGTAGTTGCCCGCAGGAACCTTGGCGTCGTCCGTGACGGAGAAGAAGTAGGTGCCGGACACCTTGCCCTTATCGTCGACGGTGAGCTTCGTCTTCGGCGAGTACTTGGATCCATCGGTGCCGACGACCGTGACGGTCGCCTTGTCATCGGGGGTGAAGCCGGTGCCGGAGAATCCGATGCCCTTTTTGCGGTCCGCGATATCGGCCCGGGTCACCTGTGCATCTGACAGAGTCGCCTGTGGGTCCGAGCTGTCGGGAACCTTGGAGTCGGTTTCGGGGTCGTCAGACTGCTGTGCATCGTCATATGCACAGAGATTACTTGCTGCCGGCACCGTAGCGGACTCTGTCGCTGCGAACGCGGGAGCGCCAGCAAGACCTGTCAATGCAACGGCTACTGCGGGGGCAAGCACAAGACGCGAGGTCTTCACAGTAATGCCTTTCGATTGTTGTCAACCCACGAAAGGCGATGGAACTCCCGGCATTCCTTGGCTTAAGAAGAGGAAGGCACCATCGTGCGCGGGTTCGTACAGCTCCTAACTCTAAGGCATTCACGGTCCCCTTTGGGGAGACACACGGGAGAAAACCAGCAAAAACAGCGGGGATTGTTACGGTTTCGTTACCAAATTGCGGCGTGTTGCGGCGGCTGTGAGATTTTTCGCCCCCTCTGGAGCCCCGATCACTGCACTCCTGAGCCCCGGGCGACTACCATCGGAAATGTGACTCTCCTTTCCGATCGCGACATTCGCGCCGAGCTCGACTCCGGACGCATCGCCCTCGACCCCTATGACCCTTCTCTGATCCAGCCCGCCAGCGTCGATGTGTGCCTGGACCGCTATTTCCGTCTCTTCGACAACCACAAATACCCTGTCATCGACCCGAGCCTCGATCAGCCCGAGCTCACCCGCTTCGTCGAAGCTGCACCGGGAGAGCCCTTCGTGCTGCATCCGGGCGAATTCGTGCTCGCCGCGACGCACGAGCTCGTCACTCTGCCCGATGATGTCGCGGCACGTCTGGAGGGCAAGTCATCGCTGGGGCGGCTCGGGCTGCTGACCCACTCCACTGCCGGCTTCATCGATCCCGGATTCAACGGTCATGTCACTCTGGAGCTCTCCAACGTCGCGACTCTGCCCATCACCCTGTGGCCGGGGATGAAGATCGGCCAGCTCTGCTTCTTCCGTCTCAGTTCGGCCGCCCTCAACCCCTACGGCTCCCAGGCCACCGGCAACCGGTATCAGGGACAGCAGGGCCCCACAGCTTCCCGTTCGCACCTGAACTTCTTCCGGAGGGACATGTGACCACTCGCCGAGAGCTGCGGATGCAGCGTGAGGGGGCCGAGCGTGTCAATGACACGGATGTCTCGGCGGACCTGCGCGGTTTCCATCTGCTTCTCCTCGATGAACAGGTCGAGGTCTCCGATGTGCTCGCGCTCGTGCACAACCGGCTGCCCGACCTTGCTCCCCGCCTGGACGACAACGGCCAGCTGAGGTTGAGCCGACATTCGCGTCTCAGTGAGGGCGTCGACCTCGACGAGTCTGCGATCGCCGCGCTCGAGTTGCCCGACTGGGCTCATCACGCGGTTGTCATCGACTGCCCCCGGGACCGTGAACCGGTACCGCCGCCGGATTGGTTCAGCGACGCCGACGGACTGCATAAGGCGTTTCCCCGGGGTCTGCCCGATAGGGAAGAGGAGCGGATGCTCAGCCTCATCCTGGCCGTGGCATCACGCCTGCACACAGGCATTCGCCTCGCAGACGAAGATGGCCTGCCGACTCGGGTCATCGTGCCCGATCCGGAGGCGAAGATCGATCTCTACCTCTATTCGCCCTATTGGCTCGAGCCTGATGTGGCACTGTCGCTTGTGCGCAAGCACGCCCCGCATGCCTTCCAGCAGGCGCTTCCGACGCCCGATGAGGCGGTCCTTGCCCAGGCTGCGATCGACGATCCTCTCTTCGACGCTTCGGCGCCGGTCATCCTCGACGGCTACTCCCTCCTCGTCCCGCTCGGGGACATCCACGAGGCAGCTGGCATCCTCGAAGTTCGTGTGTCCGAGGCTGACTGGGTGCCGCCGATCATTGCCAAGCATCTTCAGATGCCTCTCATCGAATATCACCTGCATTGGATGGATGCCGAGTCGAAGCGCTATCAGCCGGCCCAGACTCGGCGCTTCCGGCGGATGCGCAACCAGGTGGCCAGCCTCGTCGACAGCATCGGAGCGGAACTGCTCATCGGCTGTGACGGCACCGGCCTGGACGAAACCGGCTTCCTCGTCACGAGCAGCCAACTCCGCAGCTGAATCAGCCCGCTCCGTAGCCGACCCAGCCTCGTGCGCGAGCTGCCGCAGGTTTCTGCAACGAAATCTGCACGGGAATGTTCACCGTGTTCGTGGGGAATCTGCACGAATAGTGTTCAATATGACGGTCGCCAACCGCTCCATTGATTGGGAGATACGTAGTGTGTCGTGAGAAAATACTTGCAAGCACTGCATTCGGGCAGATTATATAAATGACGGAGGTGTCCGCCGGTGATAGTCATGACAGGAGCCTTTTTCGGGGCTGCTGTCATTGCGTACCCACTGGTCAAACGCCTCGGTCGCAACGGGTTCTTCCTTCTTGCCCTGGTGCCGTTCGCTGGGCTGATCCTCACCCTCGCAAAGGTCCCCGATATCTTCGGGACAGCAGGCGGGCCGTGGGTCGAGAGCATGGGCTGGTTGCCGGCACTCGGTCTCGACGGCATCTTCCGCCTCGACGAACTCTCCTGGATCATGAGTCTCCTGGTCACCGGCGTCGGTGCCCTCGTCTTCGTATACTGCGCCCGCTACTTCCCGCCGGATGAGCCCGGACTGGCCCGGTTCTCTGCAGTCTTCATGGCCTTCGCCGGAATGATGTACGGACTCGTCCTCGCCGATGAGCTCCTCATGCTCTACCTGTTCTGGGAAGGCACGACGGTCTTCTCCTACCTGCTCATCGGCCACAGCCAATCCCGCCGCCGCTCCCGCCAGGCCGCGCTGCAGGCCCTCATCGTCACCACTGCCGGTGGACTGGCCATGCTCGTGGGCATGATTCTGCTGACCTCAGCGACTGGAACAAGTCAGATCTCGACCCTCATGGAGCGCGCGAGCCTCGGTCTGGACACCGGACCGGTCATCGTCACAGCCGTAATCCTCATCCTCGTCGGAGCGGTGTCGAAGTCCGCGCTGATTCCTTTCCACTTCTGGCTCCCCGGTGCCATGGCCGCACCGACCCCGGTCAGCGCCTACCTGCACGCGGCGGCGATGGTCAAAGCCGGAATCTACCTCATCCTGCGCCTGGCTCCGGGCTACCACGCGCTGCCCGGTTGGTCAGAGACCCTGCTGACCCTGGGTCTGCTCACGATGTTCATCGGCGGTTGGCAGGCCCTCAAACAGACCGACCTCAAACTCCTGCTTGCCTTCGGCACGGTCTCCCAGCTCGGATTCCTCACGACGATGGCCTCCTTCGGCTCTCCCGACATCACCAAGGCCGCCCTGGCGATGCTCATCGCCCATGCCCTGTTCAAGGCCTGTCTGTTCCTGTGTGTGGGCATCATCGACCACCGTGCCGGCACACGTGACCTGACGAAGCTCTCCGGAGGTTGGAAAGCGTTCCCGGTCGTCGCCGTCTGCGCCACGATCGCCGCGGCATCGATGTCCGGTCTGCCCCCGCTGCTGGGCTTCGCGGCTAAGGAAGCCGTCTATTCGACCCTCCTCGCCTCAGGTGACAAAGCTTCGATCATCGCGCTGATCGGCGTCATGATCGGATCGATGCTCACCGTGGCCTACTCGGCACGCTTCGTCTGGGGTGCGTTCTCAAGCAAAGAGGGTGTCGACGACATCGCCCGCCGCGATGAGAAGATCACCCTGATCATCTCCCCGGTCATGCTCACCGTGCTCACCGTGGTGTTGGGCCCGGCGGTCGGACTCATCGACGGCTACTTCGGAGCCTGGACCTCGACGCTGCCGGCCATCGACCCCGGCGACGGCGACTACCACCTGGCAATCTGGCACGGACTCGAACCGGCTCTGGCTCTGTCAGCAGTCACGATCGCAACGGGCCTCGGACTCTTCTTCGTCCGCGACTCGTTCGCCAAGGTCCAGTCGACTCTGCCCTCGGGCCTCGACTTCCACGACCTCTACAGCAAGCTGATCAGCTGGATGGAGAAGCTGGCCTTGTGGGTCACCTCCCGCACCCAGCGCGGTTCGCTGCCGTTCTATCAGAGCGTGATCTACCTCGTCCTCGTGGCGGGCATCGGCCTGGCCGTGATCACAAATGACACCTGGAACATCGATTTCAAACTCTTCGACACCCCGCTCGACTTCATCGTCGCCGCAGTCCTCATCATCGTCGCGGTGGCAGCGACCCGCGCCAAGAAGCGCTTCACCGCTGTGGTCGTCACCGGAATCTCCGGCTATGCGATGGTCGCCTACTTCGCATTCGTCGGAGCCCCGGACCTGGCGCTGACCCAGGTTCTCGTCGAGACCATCACCATCGTCGTCTTCGTCCTCGTCTTGCGCCGTCTGCCTGCCCGGATCGGTCAGAGCACCGGCCGCTTCACTCCGGCGTGGCGCGCCATCATCGGCGCCGCGGTCGGCGTGACCATGATGTTCGTCGTGCTCATCGCCGCCGGCGTGCGCATCAGCGACCCGGTGTCCGTGGACTTCGGCCAGCTCGCCTACGAGATCGGCCACGGCCAGAACATCGTCAACGTGACCCTCGTTGACATCCGCGTCTGGGACACCCTCGGTGAAATCTCGGTCCTCGTCGCTGCCGGAACCGGCATCGCCGGACTGATCTTCGTGCGCGGCCGTGAAGGACACCTCCATCGTTTCGTCTCCCGCCGTGACGGCACCGAACTGCAGGGACGTGTGCGCTTCCAGCCGGTCCCCGAGGAGATCGGCTACTTCCGCGACCCCCAACGCGAAGACGTGACGCAGCGTCGAGTCTCCTGGCTCATCGCCGGACGCACACTGGCACCACGCAACCGGTCCATCATCCTCGAGGTCACCGCCCGCCTGGTCTTCCACGCCGTCCTCATCTTCTCCCTCTACCTTCTCTTCGCCGGTCACAACGAACCCGGCGGCGGTTTCGCCGGTGGCCTCGTAGCCGGTCTGGCACTGGTCGTGCGCTATCTCGCCGGCGGCAAGTTCGAACTCGCCGAGGCGGCCCGCTTCACCCCCTCGAGCATGCTGGGAACCGGCATGATCATGGCCGTACTCACTGGCATCGGCGGGTGGATCTGGGGCGACACCGTGTTCAGGTCCGTCTACCTCGAAGGCGATATTCCGGTGCTCGGGCACCTGTCGTTCGGAACTTCGACGTTCTTCGACATCGGCGTCTACCTCATCGTCGTGGGACTCATGCTCGACATCCTCAGATCCTTGGGCGCCGAGGTGGACCTGCACCAGGAGCGCGACGAAATGATGCTGACCAAACGACTCAACCAGTCATACAACCTCTCGGAGACCTTCAGCGTCGAGGCCGAGCACGAAGCCGTCTCGTCGATCCTCGACCGGGTCAATCACCTCGACGTGGACAACGGCGCCGAAGGGGGACGGCTATGACTTTGCCCTTCATCATGGTCCTGGCGATGGGAGTCCTCTTCGCCAGCGGCATCTACCTCATGCTCGAACGCTCACTGACCCGCGTGCTGCTGGGGTTCATCCTCCTCGGCAACGGCGTCAACCTCCTCATCATCCTCACCGCCGGCACAGGAAATCCGCCGTTGACCGACGGGGAGAACCTGTCCACAGAAGGCATGTCCGATCCGCTGCCACAGGCACTCATCCTCACCGCCATCGTCATCACATTCGCGGTCACCGCGTTCCTGCTCGCCATGATCTACCGCTCCTGGCGCTTGGTGCGAGCCGATTCGCTGCAGGACGACACCGCCGACCTGCAGGTGGCGATCACGAAGATGATCGACTCCGAGGCGGAGGCGAGCACGGACTACGACGACACCGAATTCGGTGATGAGGCCGAGAGCCCGATCACCGGCGCCATCGACCTCGACGACGACGGCACCCCCAAAGAACGCGACGCAGGCGAGGGCAGCAGCGAAGAAGGTTCCAAGGGAACCACGACGGAGGAGAAGAAATGATCGATCTCCTTCCTGTGCTTGTGCCCTTGCCCGTCCTCTTGCCCCTCATCGGTGCGGGACTGGCGCTGGTGCTGTCGAAGCACTCCCGCGCTCAGAACATCGTGTCGATCCTGATCTTGAGTGCGGTCATGGTCATCTCGCTCGTCATGCTCTTCGGCATCGATGCCAACGGCCCGCAGGTCGTGGCGATCGGCGGGTGGGAACCGCCGGCAGGAATCGTGCTCGTCGCCGACAGGCTCTCCTCGCTCATGCTCGTCGTCTCCTCGCTGGTCACCCTGTGTGTGCTCATCTACGCACTCAGCCAGGACGCCAACGACGACTCGAACGAGACCCCGATCTCCGTGTTCAACCCCAGCTATCTGGTGCTGTGCGCGGGTGTCGCAAACGCCTTCCTTGCTGGTGACCTGTTCAACCTCTACGTCGGCTTCGAAATGTTCCTCGTCGCCTCCTACGTGCTGCTGACCTTGGGTGCTACGGCAGAGCGCATCCGGGCGGGCGTGACCTACGTCGTCGTCTCGCTCGTCTCATCGGTCATCTTCCTGGCAGCGATCGGCGTCATCTACTCGGCGACCGGAACAGTGAACATCGCGCAGCTCTCTGAGAGACTGAGCGAGCTGCCGCCGGATGTGCAGATGATTCTGCATGTCCTCCTGCTCATCGGCTTCGGAATCAAGGCCGCGATCTTCCCGCTGTCCTTCTGGCTGCCCGACTCCTATCCGACCGCTCCGGCCCCGGTGACCGCCGTGTTCGCGGGACTGCTGACGAAGGTCGGCATCTATGCGATCATCCGGACCGAGACGCTCCTGTTTGCCGAGTCCTCCCTGCGAGTGCCTCTTCTGATAGCCGCGGCATTGACGATGGTGGTCGGAATCTTAGGCGCGATCGCCCAGTCGGAGATCAAGCGGATTGTGTCCTTCACCCTCGTCTCCCACATCGGCTATATGCTCTTCGGTGTGGCTCTGGGGACCACTGTCGGACTCTCCGCCGCCATCTACTACACGGTCCACCACATCATCGTCCAAACCGCGCTGTTCCTGGCCATAGGTATGGTCGAAATGCGAGGTGGGTCGACTTCGACGAGGTCCCTGGGTGGGCTCATGGTGCTCTCACCGGCATTGTCGATCATCTTCTTCATCCCTGCCCTCAACCTCTCAGGCATCCCGCCGTTCTCCGGGTTCATCGGCAAGGTTGCGCTCTTCGCCGCCGGTTTCGCCGATCACGACTGGCTCGCTGTCTCGCTCATCGTCGCCGGTACGGTGACCAGCCTGCTGACCCTCTACGTCATCGGGCGTACCTTCAACCTGGCCTTCTGGCGCGACCCCGCGGACGCGGAGGAGCCGAACGAGGAACTCGTGGCCGAGTTCGCCGAACGCAAGAAGGCCAAGCTCGCGGGCAAGCCCTGGAAGTCACAGATCGGGGTGCCGGGATCGATGTTCGCAGCCACCACGGTCGTGGTCGTCGCCTCGATTATCCTCACAGTCTTCGCCGGTCCCCTGTGGGATCTGTCCGACCGTGCTGCGGGAAATCTGCAGTCGCCGGTCAACTATGTGACGGATGTGTTGGGCGGTGATGGCTCATGAGCACGAATCGGCCTCCGCGGATGACGAAGGGACGCAGCTTCGTCCAGCAGCTCGTGCTGGTGTTCTTCCTCGTGGTGCTGTGGGTGATGCTCTGGGACTCCGTGTCACTCATGCACATCCTCTCGGGCATCATCCTCGCCCTGGTTGTGACCCGTGTCTTCTACCTGCCCCCGGTGGTGCTCTCCGGTCGGTTCAACATCATCCACGCCCTCAACTACGGACTGTGGTTCCTGTACTCACTCATCCACGCCTCTGTCGAGGTCGCCTGGTTCGCCTTTCGTCCTCGCGCGGTAGGTGCCGGTTCGGTCATCGCCTGTGACCTGCGCACGAGTTCGGATCTGCTGATGACGCTCGTGGCCGATACCGCCAGTCTGATCCCCGGGTCGATCATCATCGACAGCGACAGGGCGATGGGGGTCTTGTATCTGCACGTTCTCGACTGTGATTCCAAGGAGAAGATCATCTCTGCCAAAGCGCAGGTCTATCACATCGAGCGGCTGCTCATCCTGGCTCTCGGCTCTCACCGTGATCTCGCTGCGCTGAAGGTCAACCCCGACCCGATCGCCGACGAATACGGAGATGTCCGATGAGTCAGATCGTGCTCGACACCCTCGTCGTCGTGGCCTCGGTGCTGCTGGCCGCCTCGGCGGTCATGGCCCTTTATCGCATCATCCGCGGACCCTCGATCCTTGACCGCATGATTGCCACTGACGTTGTGCTGGCCTCCATCATGTGCGGTCTGGGCGGGTTCATGGCGCTGTCGGGTCGCACGGACCTTCTGCCCGTGCTCATCGTGTTGGCGATGCTCGGGTTCGTCGGATCCGTCAGCGTCTCCCGGTACGTATCCAAGTCCGATTCCATGACACCCGGCGCCGAGGTGGGCTCACTCAGCGACTTCACCAGCTCCGACTGGCATATGCCCCAGGAATCAGCCGATGGCAGCCAGACCGAAACCGGAAGCACCACCGGCCAGCCAACCGAAGCCGATGGCGGGGAGGAGTGGCCCGATGACGTGGCCCGCGGAATCTCCGACGTCGCTGATGGCCCCGACGCCGTCACCGTGCACGACGACGAAGAGCCCGTGACGGTGGGCCTCGACCAGGGAACCGATCCCGACGCCGAAGGTGAGGGCCTGGGCATAGGGCCCGACCCGGGACCAGACGACTCCGACGACGGTGACCGCACGGGACCCGAACCCGAAGAAGAGGAAGGGGGAAGCAGATGATCCTCGACATCATCTCCGCAGCGCTCATCCTCCTCGGCGGGGTGCTGTCCTTGGCCGCCGCGCTCGGTCTGCTGCGCTTCGGCGACCTTCTGTCTCGCATGCACGCCAGTGCAAAACCTCAGGTCCTGGGGTTGTTGATGGTGGCTGTGGCGATCGGGATCCAGTACCCGACATGGTCGACAGTGACCACGTTGGCGATCATCATCTCCTTCCAGCTCGTCACCATTCCCGTGGCCACGCATATGGTGGGGCGCGCCGGTTATCGCACCAAACACCTGCGTCGTTCTATGCTGTATCGAGATGAGCTCGCCGAGGCTGTCGATCGAGCAGAGGCCAGAGAACTCGCGTGGGAACGCAGAAGAGGAACCGGAACGGACCCCAATGACGGTTGACAATCAACAGCAGCCCCAGCCCTTGGTGCTGGTCGCCGATGACGAACCCGATGTGCTCGGCGCCGTTGTCCCCTTCCTTGAACGCTCCGGTTTTCGGGTGCTCGCCGCCAGCGACGGACTGCTGGCCCTCGACGAGATCCACCGCCACAATCCTGATGTCTGCGTCCTCGACGTCCTCATGCCAGGTGCCGACGGCAGACAGGTTCTGCGACGGCTGCGCCAGGAGGAGAACTGGGTTCCGGTTCTGCTGCTGACTCAGGTCGGAGAGGCCGTCGAGCGGGCGATGGCGCTCGAAGAGGGCGCCGACGACTACCTCAACAAACCTTTCGATCCGCACGAGCTCGTCGCCCGAATCCGCGCAGTGCTGCGCCGGACTCGCAGCGACGGGCCACCCCTGGCCACAGCTCCGGTGCTGGCTTCGAGCTTCGGACTGCGCCTTGATCGTGTGGGCAGGCGCGCCTGGATGGGCAATCGTGAACTGGTCATCACGCCCAAGGGCTTCACCCTGTTGGAATACCTGATGGTCCACAAGGACGAACTCATCGAACGCTCCCGCCTGCTCGAGATCCTGTGGGGCTTCGAAGAGGCCGTGGGCACCCGCGCGGTGGATTCCCGTGTCGCCGAACTGCGCCGTGTCCTCGGTGAGGACGCCGCCGAACCGCGGTGGATCGCCACCGTTCAGGGCCGCGGCTACCGATTCGTCGGTGAGGTCCGAGGCGAAGACGGTCAGAGGACCCCATGACGAAATTTCTGGTCTTCGAGGTCCAGATCTGGCTGTTCCTCCTGCTGCTGTTCCTCGTGCTGGCCGGTTTGGCCATCGGCGCGTATTTCGCCTGGAGACATCTGCGCAGACGTGAGGCCGCACTGCGAGAATCGATCGAGGCAGCGGCGAGCGAGGATTCCCTTGCCAAGCGCAACCGGATGCTCATTCGTCTCGACCATGAGCTGAAGAATCCACTGACCGCGCTGCGCACCTCGGCCGCGAGTATCCGCGACGTCGTCCGCGAAGGCGGCTCGATCGAAGAGGTCGAATCCGCTGCCAAACAGGTCGACATCTCCTCACGCCGAGTCGCACGTCTCCTGGCAGACCTGCGCAAGCTCGCCGACGTCGAGACCCGCATCATCGAATACTCCCGAGTCGATCTCGATCGGCTCATCCACCAGGCCGTCGACGACGCATCGACGGCGCCCGGGGCCGAAGACCGCATGATCGTGGCCACTGTCGCCCGTGCCCCCTGGCGTCTGCCCGATGTCGCCGGTGAGGAAGATCTGCTGCTGACCGCGATTCTCAACCTGCTGGGCAATGCGCTCAAGTATTCCTCTCAGGCCGAGGTCGTCGAACTGCGTGCCAATGAGCAGATCATCGACAGCCACAGGTGGGTTGTCGTCGAGGTCGCCGACACCGGCAGCGGCATTCCACTGACCGAGCAGGAGCAGGTGTGGGACGAACTCTCACGCGGCTCCCGTGTCCGCGCGGTGGCCGGTTCCGGAATGGGGCTTTCACTGGTCAGAGCAATCGTGACCCGCCACGGCGGTTCCGTGCAGCTCTTCAGCCAGGAGGGTGTGGGCACCTCGGTGCGCATGGTGCTGCCGGTCCTCGGCGACGCCGCTCAGGTGACCGTGCCGCCGATGGTCGATCAGGTCGGGCATGCCGCTGCCGGTTCTCATCCGGTCCAGCCCGTGCAGCTTCCCGATTCGGGCCAGATGCCCGGGTTCCTGCCGCCCCGGCAGCCCAACGAGGCGGAGCTTCAGGGCCGGATTTTGGGCTCCCCGCGAAGAACCTCGAAACGACGCCTCGAACGCGTCGACGGCAATCTGGTTCACCGTTCGACGGGAGAATCAATCGGCGGAGGGTTCCCGCAGGACTCCGGTCAGCACTCTCAGTTCAAACCCGGCCCAGGGGCGGGTCGAGGACCCGCCGGGCCACAGTCGGGACCTGTCCCGGGCTCCAGCAGTCCGCAGTCGGGACCACAACAGGCCTGGCAGAACCATCCGCCACAACCTCAACGACCGCCAGAATACCCACCGATGCAGCAGTCCGATTCGGTCGAGCAGCCTCATTCGACCGAGCAGCCTCAGAGCCGTAGTCATCTGCGGCCGAGGGACGAACGGTGATGAGACACGCTGCGAAGGTACGAACAGTCGTGGCCGGAGCTGCACTGCTCAGTCTCGTCCTCAGCGGCTGCTCGGCCCTGCAGATCCGCACCGCAGAACGGGATTCGGGTCCTGTCCGTGTAGCTGTGAAGAAGAACGTCGGAGAGAACCCCACCACGGCACCTGCTGACGACGGAATCCCCGATGGGATGAAGAAGGTCTCGCGCAACCTCGGCGCCGAATGCCCCGTCGACGTCAGCATTGCGATGACGGATGGCTGGTCGGAGGGGTCATCCGGCGACGAATTCCACTCCTTCTCCCGCGGCGAGACCCCCATCGAGAGCGACTCGGTCCTCATCACCTGCTCCAAAGGGTATGAGGACTCTCCACAGTCGATCGTCGACGCGAAGAAGAAATTCACCTTCTCGGAGCCGAAATCCACGGTGACCGCGCAGCGCACAGGCAATTTGGCAGCCGGATACTACTGGACGTTCCAGGGCGAACTCGGCCCGCAGGAGATCGTCGCGATCAACAAGAAGCAGACCGTCATGTACGGTGCCAGGATCGGATACAAGACGAATGGGCGCGTCGTCGAGATCGGGGTCGAGATGCGCTCACTGAAGTCGAACACCGAGGCCGCGGAAGAGTTCAAGCAGATGCTGCCCACCCTCACCATTGACGACGAGAAGGTTCCCGCGCCGAGATTCAAATAGACGTTTCCCGGCCCGAACCTCGGCGATGATCCTAGGATGGGATCATGACGACCAACGACGCTGTGACTGCTCTCCTCGACGCCCGCCGACTGCAAGGCCTCCTGACGAACCAGAGCGGCCATGTCATCGCTCAGTACTCCTTCCTCAACGCCGAGGGCAACACCTACCTCTCCCATCTCGCCGACATCGGCGAGGACAGTCCTCGCCGGATCACCCGGGGAGATCAGTCCATCGGCGCGGCCGCGATCAGCGAGGCCGGAACCATCTATTTCGCAGCCAAACGCACCGGTGAAGACGGCAAGGACGCACAGAGCCCGAGCCTCTGGGCCCTGCCCGAGTCCGGGGAGGCACGCAAGCTCGCCGATCACGACGGCGGATTCTCCCGAATCGAAGTCAAAAGCCAATCCCTGATTGTCCAGTTCCCCGTCCACACCTGGGCCGCGAACGAGGACGAACACCAGGAATTCAGCGAAGAACGCAGCGAATCCAAGGTCAGCGCCATCCTGCATTCCGGGTTCCCCATCCGCCGGTGGGACCACGACCTGGGCCCGGGCCGAGACACTCTGGCGATCGCAGACCTGGACACGATCGGCGACGAGTTCGGCGAGGATCTCTCCGCGGACCTCACGCGCGAGGCCGCCGATTCCGAGGCAGTCGGTTCCGTGGAGTCTGGTACCGACGCAGATTCCTCCACCGGCCTGACTTTTCGCTATCTGCCTCTGCCGCCCGGTCGCCTCGTGGACTGGGCCGTCGATGACGAGGCGCGCTTCGTCCTCGTCCAGGTCGAGAAGCCGATCCCCGGCCAGCTCGAAGCCAGCGAGATCTGGCAGATCGACCTCCACAAACATGCTGCACCTCGCCTGCTGATTGAGGCTGCCGCCGATCACGGGTACGGCATCGATGCCATCAGCCCCGATAGAACCCGCGCCCTGGTCACCCGGGAGCAGTTCTGGACGTCGACGACGAACCTGTCCGCCACGCTCATGGTCCTCGACCTCGACACCGGGTCGCTGAACCCGGTGTGGCCCGAAGCAGATCATTGGTTCGACCCAGTCTGGGCCGATGACTCCACCATCGTGGCCAGCGCCGACGATCACGGCCGGGGCAGCGTCTTCATCGGTGATGTCAACGACGAACAGCCTCGGCGGCTGGTGGGCGGTCCCGGTCAGAAATATACGTTTGCGGGACTGCAGGTGCAGGGACTCACTGTCGTGGCGACCGCCTCGGCGATCGACGTCGCACCCCTGCCCATCGCCATCGACCTGGTCTCGGGCCAGATCAGCGAGCTCGCGAACCCGGCGACCGTCATCGACGGGACCGGCACCCTCACCGAGGTGGCGGCAGTTGGTGACGACGGCACCGCAGTGCGCGCCTGGTTGGCACTGCCCGAGGGGGAAGGCCCGTTCCCGCTCGTCGTCTTCGCCCACGGCGGGCCCTGGGGATCCTGGAACTCCTGGACGTACCGATGGAATCCGGGACCGTTCGTGTCCGCCGGATACGCGGTGCTGCTGCCGGACCCCGCGATCTCCACCGGCTACGGCCAGTCGATGATCGACCGCGGCCAGCAGGAGCTGGGCGGGGCACCCTTTACCGACATCCTCGCCCTGACAGACGCGGCCATCGAACGGACCGACATCGATGCCGAACGCACAGCTCTGGCCGGCGGGTCCTACGGCGGTTACATGGCGAACTGGGTGGCCGGACACGCCAGCGACCGGTTCGCCTGCATCATCACCCACGCCTCCCTATGGAACACGACGTCGATGGGTCGGACCACGGACAACGCCTCCTGGGACGTAGCTATGAGGAAGCAGTCGGGAACGTACTCACCGCACCTGTTCGCCGATCGGATCGAGGTGCCGATGCTCGTCATCCACGGCGACAAGGACTACCGGGTGCCGATCGGGCAGGGCCAGGAACTCTGGTACGACCTGCTCACCCGGTCCAAGACTCCGCTGGATGCAGAGGGACTCACTCAGCACCGTTTCCTGTACTTCCCCGACGAGGGCCATTGGGTGGCCGGCCGCGGCAACGCCGAAGTCTGGTACCGCACGGTCCTGGCCTTCCTCGACAAACACGTCCTGGGTATCGACGCCGAGCGCGCCCGCACGCTGGGGTGAATTCCAGCCCGCAGGTCGACGAGGCACCAGTGTCGTCGAAACACACAAGAGCGCACGTGAATACTATCTGTCAAGACGGAAATGTGCCATGATTATGATTGTTTGATCATCAATACAATCAGGAGTGTGATCGATGTCGGGTCTTGGTGAGTTCATGGCAGAGGAACTGCGGAGTCAGCCGGAGACATGGGAGCGGACCCTGCACGTCGCTGCCTCCGCTGCTGCCCAGCCGCAGGACGGAGAGCGGGTCGCGGTCATCGGCTGCGGGTCCTCGTGGTTCGGTGCGCAGGTGTTCGCGTCCCTGCGAGAGACGCAGGGCAAGGGCGAGACCGATGCCTTCACCGCCAGCGAGTACCCCACGCATCGGAGCTACGACCGCATCATTGCGATCTCCCGGTCCGGCACCACCACCGAGGTCGTCGACGCACTCGAGAGTCTCGGCTATCGCACACCGGTCACCGCCATCGTCGGCAGCGACGGATCGCCGATCGCACAGCGCGCCACGGACGTCATCGCCCTTGATTTCGCCGATGAGCGATCCGTCGTCCAGACGAGGTTCGGCACCTCAGCCATCACAGCCATGCGCTCTTGGCTGGAGCAGAGGAGCCAGTTGGAGACCGCGATACAGGACGCGAAGACCCTCCTAGCAGGAATCTCGCCCGACTTCTCCGAATTCGAGGACAGCATCCTCGACGCTGAACTCCTCGACGCCGAGCAGTTCAGCTTCCTGGGTCTGGGGTGGACGTGGGGTCTGGCCAATGAGGCCGCGCTGAAGCTGCGTGAGTCCGCGCAGGCCTGGACCGAGTCGTACTCGTCGATGGAGTACCGCCATGGGCCCATCGCCATCGCCGAGCAGGGGCGTGTGACCTGGCAGCTCGGTGATGCTCCGGCAGGGCTGCGCGAGCAGGTCGAGGCCACGGGGGCCAGATTCGTCGCATCCGACCGCGATCCCTTGGCCGAGCTCGTGCGTGTGCACGCGCTCGCACTCATCAGGGCCCGCCGCCTCGGCGTCGACCCCGACAATCCGCGCTCACTGACACGGTCTGTGGTCCTGGACGAATGACGGCTCGCGCAGAGATCCTCCGCGTGGCGCAGAGGCTGAGCCTGGGTGCCGGTCCGGTGGCGCTCGCCGTCGATGTCGGAGGCACCGGGATGAAGGCTGCGCTCTTCGACTCCACCGGGAGGATCGTCGACGCGCTGAGTGCACCCACCCCTAAATGCACACAGAGCGCGGCGGCGGAGGTCATGGATGTCATCGCGGACTTCCGTTCAACCCTCGCCGAGGGCAACCCAGAACACGCCATCGCCGAGGCGGCAGTGGTCATCCCCGGAATCGTCGACGAGGCCAGCGGGACCGGAATCCATTCCGCAAACCTCGGGTGGCGCAACGTGCCGTTCCGATCGCTGCTGAGCCAGATCCTGAATCTCGACGTCAGGCTCTCCCACGATGTGCGATCAGCCGGAAGGGCCGAATTCGAGCTGATCGAGCACACTCCCGACGATGCCGTGATGATCACCATCGGCACAGGCATCGCCGGAGCGATCCGAGTCGGCGGTCGCCTGATCTCCGCGGGCGGCTATGCGGGAGAGGTGGGTTTCACCGAAGTCACCGTCGACACCGCCGAGGGACTGTTCCGGGGACCGATCGAGCACATCGCCTCGGCGTCGTCGATCGCGAAGCGGTACTCCCAGCGCAGCGGGACCACGGTCGCAGGATCCTTGGACGTCCTCGACGCCGTGCATTCGGGTGATCCGATTGCACATGAGGTGTTCGCCGAAGCGGTCGAGGCTCTCGCCGCGATGTGTGCGCAGATCGCGGCAGTGATCGCGCCGGAGACGATCGTGCTGGGAGGCGGCTTGAGCGGGGCCGATGAACTTCTCGACGGAGTGGAGGCGGCGTTGCGGCCGCGGCTGGACTTCCACCGGATGCCGAGCATCCGCCGTGCTGGCTTGGGCCCCGTCGCCGGACTCATCGGCGCCGGGCTGCTGACGAGGGATGCGGCATGAGTGCCGGGCACGCAGAAGCGCGCGCCGCGGATGCGCCGCGCGTGGTCACCGCGACGCTCAGCCCCGCCTGGGACATCACCGTCACCGTCTCGCGCTTGGACCTGGGACGCTCGCACCGAATCGACCCCGCAGCAGGCAGGCTCGGCGGTAAGGGAATCAACGTGGCCCGTGTCCTCGCCGACACCGGAATCGGAGCCTATGTGCAGGGCCCTGTGGCAGACGAGCACCGGCCCGAGGCCGCCCGCTCGGCCGAGGTCGAAGCTTCGACCGGTGGCACACCGGTGTGGGATCTCACTCCGACTCCCAGCAGGCTGCGATGCAGCTATGCCGTCGTCGAGGGGTCCGGACGTGCCACCGTACTCAACGAGACAGCCTTTGAGCACCCACCCGAGGTGTGGGAAGCGCTGACGGATTCCATCAGTCGACGCCTCTCCGAGCCGGCAGTGTCCGTGCTCGTCCTCTCCGGCTCAACCCCGGCAGACTGCCCCGAAGACTTTCATTCCAACCTGGTGACAGCGGCGCATGCGGCCGGAGTCAGCGTCATCGTCGACACCTCAGGGCCTGGACTGCTCCGAGCGGCTCGGGCCGGTGCCGACTGGGTGAAACCGAACGCGGAGGAACTGAACGAACTGTTCGCCGATGAGGACCTGATCGCCTCGGCGGGGGAGCTGGTTCGTGCCGGCGCAGGCCACGTCCTCGTCTCCCGCGGGGAGGAGGGGATGGTCCTCGTCGACCGGACCGGGCCGCGCTCGAGCGCGCGTCTGGGCAGGGTCCTGCAGGGCAATCCCACGGGAGCCGGTGACGCCGCTGTGGCAGGCGTGGCCCGGTGCCTGGCAGCGAAGTCGCAGGGTCCTGAGCCAGCTCGGCTGCCTGATGAAGACGTTCGCGCGATCCTCAGGGAGGCGGTCGCGCTCTCTGCCTCTGCGGTGCTCATGTCCCAAGCGGGCCAAGTCCACCCCGAGTGGCAGAACCTGCGACACGAGGTCGTCATCACGAAGGAGCAAGCATGACCAGGGCCGCTACGATCGAACTGCTGACCAGCACGGACGCCGCCATCGGCGCATTCAACGTCATCCACCTGGAAACCGCCGAGGCGATCGCGGCTGGCGCTGAAGAGGCAGATGTGCCTGTCATCATGCAGATCTCCGAGAACTGCGTGAAATACCACGGCAGCCTGACCCCGATCGCCCGCGCCGCGATGGCCATTGCGGAATCCGCGCGGGTTCCGATCGCCGTCCACCTCGATCACGCGACCGACGTCGATCTTGTGTCCGAGGCCCTGGAGCTCGGCTTCGACTCCGTGATGTATGACGGAGCGCATCTGAGCTTCGCGGAGAACTGCGCGGCCACTGCCGAGGTGGTCCGTCATGCCCATGAACGCGGAATCGGCGTCGAAGCGGAGCTGGGTGAGATCGGCGGCAAGGACGGTGCCCACGCACCCGGTGTGCGCACCGACCCGAGTGCGGCAGCGCAGTTCGTGACGGAGACTGGAGTCGATGCGCTGGCCGTGGCCGTCGGCACCTCGCATGCGATGGTCGAGCGGACCAGCCGCCTCGACCTCGAACTCATCGCGAAGCTGGCCGTCGGAGTGCCGGTGCCCCTGGTTCTGCACGGCTCCTCGGGCGTCGCCGATGATGAGATTCGCCGTGCTGTAGCCGCGGGCATGGCCAAGATCAACATCTCCACCCACCTCAACAAGGTCTTCTCAGGCTCCGTGCGCGCGACTCTGGATGCTCACCCGGACATGGTCGACTCACGGAAATACCTCGGACCCGCACGTGACGCCTTCGCAGCCGAAACGGCCCGCCTGATCCGTCTCCTTTGCAATCCCATGGGCGAGGACAGAGACTGATTCTATGAGCACGCGTGAGGACCGCCTCGACTCGATCTTGTCGAAACTCGACCGGGAGACAACCGTCGGCGTGGAGGCACTCAGCCAGGAGCTGGGCGTCTCCCTGGCCACTGTCCGCCGTGACCTTGACCTGCTCGAACAGCGCCGGCTCGTCGAACGCACCCACGGGGGCGCCACCAGGCGCGCCGTCGACTATGACCTGTCGCTGCGCTACAAGGAGGCAGCCTCAACAGAGGCGAAGGCGGCGATCGCGCGAGCGGCAGTTGACCGGATCTCCCCGGGCTCCGTGATCGGACTCTCCGGGGGCACGACCACGTTCATGGTCGCCGACGCCCTGAGTCGACGCGACGATCTCCTGCGCGACCTCACCATCGTCACCAATGCGGTCGACATCGCGAACAGACTTGCCATCCACCCGGGCATCAAGGTCATCGTGTGCGGGGGAGTCATCAACACCTCGAGCTTCGAACTCGTCGGCTCCTTCGTCGACTCCGTGCTGCGCAGCATCTGGCTCGACCTGGCGTTCGTCGGCGTCCACGCGATCTCCGCCTCCGCCGGGGGTATGACAGCCAACGAGGACGAAGCCTACGTCAACCGACTGATGGCCGAACGTGCCGAGCAGGCCATCGTCGTCGCCGACTCCTCGAAGTACGGCAGACGATCCTTCGCCTCGGTCGGCGGCACAGAAGTCTTCCAGACGATCATCACCGACTCCCAGCTCGAGGCAGGCGCTGCCGACGAATTGGTCCAGGCCGGGTACGACGTCGAGCTCGCACCGATGCACCAGGAGAGCCCATGAGCGCACAGCCTGCCGACGCGCCCGCGGACACGATCATCCACAACGTCATCATCCTCGACGGCGATCCGGCCGGCTTCACCTTAGAGGGCGCCGATGACTGGCTAGCCGAGGCCGACGGCACCGTCATCTCACGCGGCCGCGGTTCGGGCTGGCAGGACCTGCCCGCCTCGGCGAGAGTCCAGACCATTGACGCAGGAGGAGCGTACCTGGCCCCCTCCTACGTCGACATCCACTGCCACGGGGCAGGGGGATCGAGCGCCGAAGACGGGGAGGCCGGACTCAGCGAAGTGCTCGCAGTCCATCACCGGCACGGAACCCGGGCGCTCGCCCTCTCCTACGTCTCGGACACGATCGAGGGACTCTGCAGCTCGCTGAGCGCAGGAGCAAGGCTCTGCCATGACAACCCTGCTGTGCTCGGTCTCCATGCCGAGGGTCCGTTCCTGTCCCCGGACTTCAAGGGTGCGCACGCACCCGAAGTGCTCACAGCTCCCACCCCCGAGGCGGTCGAATCGATCCTTACGGCTGCTGACGGAACGCTGGCTCAGATCACGATCGCCCCCGAACTGCCGGGTGCCTTCGACGCGATCTCACGGTTCGCTTCGGCGGGGGTGAGCGTGGCCATCGGGCACACGGGCGCCGGCTACGAGGAAGCGGCACGGGCCTTCGACACGGGCGCGAGCGTCCTCACCCACACGTTCAACGCGATGCCCGGAATCCACCACAGGGCACCGGGCCCGATCCTCGCCGCAATCGAGGCAGGACACGTCACGCTGGAACTCATCAACGACGGAGTGCACGTGGCGGCCGCGCCGGCGCGAATGTTGGCGACCTTGGCTCCTGGGCGGATCGCGCTGATCACAGATGCTATGGCCGCGACTGGGATGGCTGACGGGGACTACATGCTCGGAGCGCTGCCGGTACAGGTGGAGGATTCCGTGGCCCGACTGTTGGGCGAGGACGGTGCGACGGGCTCCATCGCCGGGTCCACGCTGACGATGGACGATGCGGTGATGAGAGCGGTGGCTGAGGTGGGTATGAGCCCGCTCGAAGCCGTCCAGGCCGCGAGTCTGGTACCGCTGCGGACACTGGGACTCAGCGCCGATGACCAGCACAGTCTGCTGGGCGTCGGAATGCCCGCTGACTACCTGCTGCTGAACGCGGACATGAGCATCCAGGCTGAGAACATGGCACGATAGGAGACATGGATGCCCTGCTCCTGATTGACACCGACGACGCCAGTTACACCTCCGACGAGAACGCCGAGATCTTAGTCGACATCGTCGGCCGCACTCGCACGGTCGGCGGTGTGCTCATCTTCGCCTCAACGAAGGACGAACTCGTCGACGTCGACGATGAGGAACTGTCCATCTTCGTCCCCGACGAGGAAGATCTCGTGCTGCGATCGGAGAAGCCCGATGTCTTCGACGGCATCCGCGACCTGGCACCCGGCCTCCACGACATGGGCGTTGACCGCATCGTCATCGCCGGTGGTGACGTGGACACAATCGAGACTCTCGACGACGCAGAAGATGAATCGGACGACACCTCCGACGACACGGACGCGGCAGGCGACAATGACGACGCCGGTGCCAGAGACCTGCCGGGATCGGTCCGTGCTTCGGCGATGGCCGCACTCGTCTGCAACTTCGACGTCATCATCCTCTCCGACGCGGTGATCGACCCCGAGGGGCAGCCGGTGACCTGGCTGGGCGAGGCCGAAGAGGCCGGAGCCATGATCAAGAAGACCGCCGACACCTGGTTGAGGATGTAACTTCTCTGGCGTCTGATGCCCTCTTAGTTCTACACTGAGTAGAAGTTTTGAGTCTTCTGAGTCTCACCCCTGATGTCAGCCGTGTGCGCAGCCCCAAGAGAGGAGAGGCATGACCGGGTCGAATAAGTCGGTTCGTGCTCTCTTCGCCGCGCTCATTACGACCCTGCTGGCCGTGCTCATGCACGTCGGCGCGGGCGGTACGACCTCTCCCCTCGGCATCGTGATCGTCTTCGTCTTCGTTCTGTGGGCTGCAACGATCCTCGCTGGCCGTCGCCTCGGGTATCTGGCGCTGGGGTCACTGCTCGGTCTGGGGCAGATCCTCATGCACCTGTCGATGGGTTGGTTCACTGCCGCG
The DNA here is from genome assembly GCF_014897485.1 of Brevibacterium sp. FME37. Taxonomy (NCBI): domain Bacteria; kingdom Bacillati; phylum Actinomycetota; class Actinomycetes; order Micrococcales; family Brevibacteriaceae; genus Brevibacterium; species Brevibacterium sp. FME37. Next base: position 134,568 of record NZ_JABUYE010000007.1, on the reverse strand, counting down.
CCCGCTTCCACCGCTGCCGCGACGACCGGATCGGCCATGGGCCACCAGCAGCACATGAACCACGGGACCGGTGCCCTCGACCTGGGTCAGGTTGCTCCGATGTCGCATCCGATGTCGCACATGGTCGGTGACGGGACGAGTGCAGGTCTGGCCATGGTGCTCGCGCACCTGGCCGCGGTCCTCGTCACCGCGGTGGCTCTCAAACGCGGCGAAGACATCATTCTCACCATCCTGCAGCTGGCACTGGGACCGATCGCCACCGCACTCCGCGCCCTCGCCGAGGCGGTCGGTGTCCTGGCCGAATTCCCTGGCCGAGTCGCCCAGGGCGAAGTCGTTTTGCCCCAGGCCATCACCTCTGCCGTCGTCGGTTCCAATTACCGCCGCGGTCCGCCCGCACTCGTCTGACCTCAGAGCATCACAAGCGGCGGAAACTCCGCCGACTCACACATCATTGGTGACAGCCGAACACCGTCGTCGACGAAGCGTACCGTGCGACCGGGTGCCGGAACACCGGGTGCCGGAACACCGGGTGCCCGAACACCGGGTGCCCGCCTGCCTCAACGCACCTGCCGCACCATCCGTCACGACCCGTGCCCGGCTGCACCGACACACTGAAAGTGCAGACGAAATGCGAAAGAACACCACCTTGATGGCCACCATGTCAGTTGCCTTCATGATCGGGCTCAGTGCCTGTAACCAGAGCCAGGCAAGCGAGCCCGAAGAGGCGAGCAGCTCCCAGATCAGCGTCGACTCCCTGAGCCTCGACGACGCCTGGGTCAAGGCCGCCGACGACGGCATGACCGCTGTATTCGGAGAACTCAAGAACAACAGCGACAAGGACATCAACCTCGTCGCTGCGAAGTACGATGACGCCGACCAGGTCCAACTCCACGAGACTCTCGAAGACAACTCGGGAGGAATGTCGATGCAGGAGAAGAAGGGCGGCTTCACGATCCCTGCGGGTAAGTCCCTGAGTCTCAAGCCCGGTGGTGATCACATCATGGTCATGGGGTTGGCGAAGCCGATCAAGCCGGGTGAGGAGATCTCACTCGACCTCGTCACCGCCGACAAACAGACCATCCCGGTGACCGCCATCGCCAAGGACTACTCCGGGGCGCAGGAGAACTACGCCCCTGGCGAGGCCGACGACGAGGGCGACGGCTCAGACAGCGACCACAAGGACATGGACCATAAGGACATGGATCACGGGGATATGGATCACGGGGATATGGATCACGACGAGATGGACCACGGAGATCACGGTGACCACTGAGTCCGCAGAAACCGCACCTCGTCATCACGGGTTCAGCCGCCGGCGCCTCATCGCGTCGGCGGCTGCGGCCGGGGGAACAGGAGTCGTCGGCGCCGTCGCAGGCTTCGGGGTGGGACGATCCGTTGCTGGTGACCGTGCTGAAGCCGCACCGTCCAGAGACCTCAGCGGAGCCAACGGCCCGGTCACCGAACCGTTCTACGCCCCACATCAGGCTGGAGTCGAGACCCCACCCCAGGCGCACGCGCTCTTCCTGGCATTGACGCTGAAACCCGGCATCAAGGCCACCGACGTGACTCGCTGGCTGAGGCTGCTCACCGCCGATGCCGCGGCACTGACACAGGGGAGCGGTCCACTGGCTGACTCCGAACCCGAACTCGCCCATGACCCCGCGCGCCTGACAGTCACCTTCGGATTCGGACGCGGACTGGTCAAGCTGGCGGGTGAGAAATCCGTGCCGAAATGGTTGGGCCCGCTGGAGAAGTTCCCCATCGACGATCTCGACCCCGACCGCTGTACAGGGGATCTGCTCCTCCAGATCTGTGGTGATGACCCTCTGACCCTGGCACATGCCCAACGGATGCTGTGGAAGGATTCCCGGAACTTCGCCGAGGTGGCCTGGCAGAGAGAGGGATTCCGCCGTTCCTACGGCAGCCAAGGGGAGGGAAGAACCCAACGAAATCTCTTCGGGCAGTTGGACGGGACGGCCAATCCCGGGCCTGGATCTGAGGACTTCGCTCGTATCATCTGGGGGCAGGGGACCGGACAGTCCGATGCAGTCCACTCTGCACGCGGGGCACCGCCGGACAACCTCGGCGATCATCTGCCGGAGTGGATGCGCGGGGGAACGACCCTGGTGCTGCGCGACATTGCGATGAACCTCGACACCTGGGACAAGGCTGATCGGCCCGCGCGGGAGTTCGCGACCGGGCGAACACTCGACACCGGGGCACCGCTGTCCGGTTCCGACGAGTTCGATGTCCCCGACTTCGAGGCGGTCGACAAGCGAGGACTGACGAAGATCTCGGCGGCCTCACATGTGGCCAGGGCGCGCGATGGTCTGGGTCCCGAGACACAGATCCACCGGCGCACGTTCAACTATGGAACAGGTGCCGGTCAGGGCGCGGGATTGCTGTTCGCTTCGTTCCAGGCGGATATCGACCGGCAATTCCTTCCGATCCAACGCCGCCTCGCCGAGGTGGATCTGCTCAACGAATGGACCACTCCGATCGGGTCGACCGTGTGGGCGATTCCGCCAGGAATCAAAGAGGGGGAGTACATCGGGCAGAGCCTCTTCGAAGGGTGATTCAGAACAGTGTTGGGGGAAGTGCATCCTCGAACTCGAGCAGCCAGCGTTTCGTGGCCACCCCCTCGCCACGACGGCCGCCTGAGTACCCGCCGAGGCTGTCGCTGGCGACGACACGATGGCAGGGGATGACCAGCGGAAGTGGATTCATCCCCATGATGCTGCCGATTCCTCTGGCATGGATTCCGGTTCCGCTGCGTTGGGCGAGTTCGCCGTAGGTGACGGTGGTGCCGAATTCGACAGTGTCATTGAGAGTAGTGAGGACCTGTCGCGCAGTCGCGGAGATCGGGCCGAGGTCCAGATGCAGGTCGAAAGTGGTGAGACTGCCGTCGAAATAGGCGCGTAGTTGTCGAAGCGCTTCGGCCAGGAGCGGATTGGATGCATTGAGGTCCGGGACAACGGCGTCGCTGCCTGTGCTGTCGTCGGGCTCAACCCACTTCACACGGACGATGGACTGCCCATAGCTGGTGACGGTGATGGGACCGACGGGTGTGGTCATCGTCGTCTGGGAGAGATCGTCGTCCTCGGCTTCAGTGCGGGGTGCCTCGATCGGATCCATCTCAGGTCTCCTCAGCATCGTCGGATCGGCTCTAGTGGTGGCATTCTCGCAGAAATGCTGGAGCCTTCTACTGCCAACCTAGCGCACACGTGTGGCCCGGTCGATGACAACCGGGCCACACGCATTCGGCATTCAGCCTTCGAGCTTGCCAGCTCGGAAGTCCTTGGCGAAAGCTGGATTGTCACCCAGCCATTCAGCAACCGCCTTTTCAGGTGTCTCCCCGTTGTATTCGTCCTCGGAGAACATGAGGGCTTCCAGGTCTGCCAACTGTTCCTCGGTCATTGCGAAGTTCTTGACCGCCTGAGAGACGTAGGGAAACTTCTTCACTGAGTCCTTGTTTCCAACGTTGTACAGGATCTCTTTGTCACCGAACGAATCTTTCGGGTCGTCGAGGTCACGCATGGGGAACTTGCTGTAGGCCCAATGTGGGTGCCATAAGGTGACCGCGACGTTGTCTCCTGCATCGGTGGACTTCTTCACTTGGGCCAACATGGCCGGTGTCGACGAGATCTTATATTCGTATCCTTCGAGACCGTAGTCGGGAATGACCTCTTCCTTGGTCACTTTCGTCAGTCCTGCTCCCGCTTCGATTCCGTAGAGGGTGTTATCGTAATCGTCGCCCATGGTCTTTAGATCGTCGATGGTTTGGGCAGGGGAATCTTCATTGACGGCGATGGTGTTCTGGGCCGCACCGTACCAGCAGCCTTGCAGATCGATATCGTTCTTGACTCTGTCGTAATAGCTTGCGTGGGTCGTGGGCATCATCATGTCCATATGGAAGTCGATGTCGCCCCGCCCCACAGCACTGTAGGCGGGTCCTGCTTCCAACTCCTGGACCTCGACCTCGTAACCATCCTGCTCGAGCAGATTCTTGATGGTGTAGACGCTGGCAAAGGTTTCGTCCCATCCGTTGAAGACCGCGAACTTCACCTTCTTGTCATCATCGGCCTCAAGCGACTCCAGGTCAGCGCCGTCCGCGCCCGGCGCGCATTTCGACCAATCCTTATCACCGGCAGCAGAATCGTTGTCGTCGCCGTATCCTCCACCGCTGTTGCTCGCTCCGCACGCTGACATCATCAGCACGGCTGCGGCGGCGATTCCGCCGAATTGTAAGAACTTCTTGGTCTGCATGACTACTCCTTGTCCATTTGTTTCCCGAGGCGCGGGCGCTGTCGGCAGCGCTGAGAAGATGCATGAGCGGCCAGGCGTTGCTAACGCGTCTCGTTGCAGCAAGTGAGGGAGGGTTGCAGATAGACGTCTGCAACCCTCCCTCACTGCGATCTCTTCTTGCTCAGTCAGTTCCCTGACTGATGTCGGACTTGTGATCCCGGCAAGTTCGCTTATTTGGCGAGTTCGCCCTTCTTCCACTGGTCGACGAAGTCAGGGTTTTCCTTCAGCCATTTGGCGACGGCCTTTTCGTGGTCCTTGCCGTTGTAGTTGTCCTCGGAGAACATAAGGTTCTCAAGGCTGGCGAGGTGGTCGTCGTCAAGGACGAGGTTCTGGAGCAGCTGTGAGACATATGGGTGCTCTTCGGCTGCGTCCTTGCCGGAGAAGCTGTACACGCGCTCGGCGTCTCCCATGGCATTCTTCGGATCCTTGAGGTCACGAACTGGGAAAGCATCGTAGGCCCAGTGCGGACGCCACAGTGTCACTGCCACGTTCTCATCGGCATCGGTCGACTTCTTCAGCTGTGCGAGCATGGCTGGGGTCGACGAAATCTTGTAGTCGAGGTCCTCGAGACCGTATTCCGGAATCGCCTTTTCCTTCGTGGTCTCAGTCAGACCTGCACCGGCTTCGATTCCGTAGAGTGTGTTGTCGTACTCGTCGCCCATCGTTTTGAGGTCTTCGATGGTTTTGGCGGGAGAGTCCTCGTTGACGGCGATGGTGAGCTTGGCATTGTCATACCAGCAACCATGATCAACCATCTTGTCGCCGAACTTCTCCAAGTAGCTTGCGTGGGTCAGCGGCAACCAGGTGTCGGTGACAAAGTCGACGTCGCCCTGGGTGATGCCCGTATAGGCAGGACCGGCATCCAACTCCTGGGTCTTGACCTTGTAGCCGTCGGCTTCGAGGACGTTCTTGATCAGATAGGTGGTGGCATATGACTCGTCCCAGCCGTTGAACACTGCGAACGAAACATCCTTGTCATCATCAGTCAGGTCGCTGGCGTCCTTGGAGCCGTCGCCGGGTGTGCAGTTCGCCCAATCCTTGTCCGATGCAGACTTTGTCTCTTCACCGCCGGCGCCGCCCGAATTCGATGCACCGCAGGCAGTCAATGCGAGGGCACTTGCTGCCAAGACACCGCCAAGTTTGATCAACCGAGACATTTTATTAGTTCATCCTTCTTCATTTTTGTTCTGTTGAGAGTCGCCGGGAGCACAGGCAATCGCACGTGCGGAAGAAAGGGGCAGCATCGCAAGTCATCAGCTTGCAATACTGCCCCTCGTCGCATGACAGCAAACTGTCATCGACGGCAAGCTCGCTTATTTGGCGAGTTCGCCCTTCTTCCACTGGTCGACGAAGTCAGGGTTTTCCTTCAGCCATTTGGCGACGGCCTTTTCGTGGTCCTTGCCGTTGTAGTTGTCCTCGGAGAACATAAGGTTCTCAAGGCTGGCGAGGTGGTCGTCGTCAAGGACGAGGTTCTGGAGCAGCTGTGAGACATATGGGTGCTCTTCGGCTGCGTCCTTGCCGGAGAAGCTGAAGATCCTCTCGGCGTCTCCCATGGCATTCTTCGGATCCTTGAGGTCACGAACTGGGAAAGCATCGTAGGCCCAGTGCGGACGCCACAGTGTCACTGCCACGTTCTCATCGGCATCGGTCGACTTCTTCAGCTGTGCGAGCATGGCTGGGGTCGAGGAGATCTTGAATTCGAGGTTGTCGAGACCGTATTCCGGAATCGCCTTTTCCTTCGTGGTCTTCGTCAGACCTGCACCAGCGTCGATTCCGTAGAGTGTGTTGTCGTACTCGTCGCCCATCGTTTTGAGGTCTTCGATGGTCTTGGCGGGAGAGTCCTCGTTGACGGCGATGGTGAGCTTGGCATTGTCATACCAGCAACCATGATCGACGAGGTCATCACCGTACTTCTCGATGTAGCTCTCGTGGGTCAGCGGCAGCCAACCGTCGGTGAAGAAATCGATGTCGCCTTTTGCCACACCGGTGAACATCGGTCCAGCGTCGAGCTCGTCGGTCTTGACCTTGTAGCCGTCTTCTTCCAGGACGTTCTTGATGAGATATGTGGTGGCGTACGACTCATCCCAGCCGTTGAAGATTCCCAGCGATACTTCCTTCTTATCATCGCTGATATCTGCAACGTCCTTGGAGTCATCGCCAGGCTTGCAAGCTGACCAGTCTTTGTCGCTGGCCTTGGTCTCGTCGCCCCCGCCTGCTTCCTCGCCACCTGAGTTCGAGGCACCGCAAGCGGTGAGGGCGAGGGCGCTGGCAGCAAGAATGCCGCCCAGCTTGGTTAGTGTTCTCGTTTTCATGAGATGCTCCTTCATTTCTTGAAATGTGTGGATCAGGAAGATGCCTTGCGTGCCCGTTCAATCGGTGTCCTCTGTCCGAGGGCAGCGGTCACACGGTCGAGGAAGATTGCCACGACGACCACCGCGAGGCCAGCCTCAACGGCGAGTGGGACATCAAGTTGGCTGATGCCGCCGACGACGGCGCCACCGAGTCCGCCCGCACCGACCATGCCGGCGAGGACGACCATCGACAGGGCGAGCATGATGACCTGGTTGACGCCGGCCATGATCGTCGGCATCGCCAGAGGGATCTGAATCTTGCTGAGGATGTGTCCTGGGGAGGCGCCGAACGCTTGCCCGGCTTCAACGACCTCGGTGTTCACCTGGCGGATCGCAAGCTCAGTGAGCCTGACGCCAGGGGGCAGGGAGAAGATGATTGTTGCGATTGCGCCTGGGGTCTGGCCGATGCCGAACATCAGGATCGCCGGCACGAGGTAGGCCAGAGCAGGCATCGACTGCATGAAGTCAAGTATCGGTTTGACGACCGTTGACACCCAGCTGATCTTCGCAGCCAGGATACCGAGTGGGATCGCGATGATCAGCGCGACTATGACTGCGACGAGCACCAGCGCAAGGGTCGACATCGTGTTGTCCCACTGGTCGAGTGTGCGCACGAAGTAGAAGCCGATGAGGGTGAAGAGTCCAAGCTTCCATCCCGATGCGAAATAGGCGATGATCGCGAGAATGACGATCATCACAAAATAGATCGGGGATGAGAAGACGAGGTAGAGAACGTCGTAGAGGCCACCGAGAACGAAGTTGATGAAGTCCAGCAGCCCTTGGAACGCTTTCGTGAACCAGTCGAGGAAGTCGCTGACCCAATCACCGAGCGGAATACGCGGATTCATGAAGTTCATCAGAGGTCCCTCCCTTCTGCGTCATTGTTGGCTTCGACGGCATCACCGGTGGAAGTCGACTCCGTCGGGAGCGTGTATTCCTGAGCGAAAGCCGCACCCTTTTCAGAATCGTTATCGCCAGCGGTCGGTGATTCGACCATCGGCTCCGGTGCTTCTTGGACCGTCGGGAGCTCTCCTGTGGCAGGACCGGGATCGGCCATCGAGTTGAGGAGCGCGACTCGGGGCACGATTCCGAGCAGTCGGCTATTCTCATCGACGACAGTCAACGGCACCTTGGCTGTGGAGCTTGGTGCGAAGAGTTCGGACAGCGGAGTGTCCGGACTGACGGTGATGAGGTCTGTCTTCTCCACGATGTCGCGGATCGTCTGATGGCCTTCCTTGGCAGCCTTCACCACAGTGCGATCACTGACCAGTCCGAGGACAGTGCGGTTATCGTCGAGGACGAGGAGTCCCGAGGAATTGTTGTCCTCAAGAGTCTTCATCGCCAGGCGGGGACCTGCCTCAACGCTGATCGTGGCCTTGGTCTCGCGCATGATCGACGATGCGGTGAGCACGCGAGTGCGATCGACGTCCTGAACGAACTCGGCAATATAGTCATCTGCGGGTTCGGTGAGGATCTCTTCCGCGGTACCGATCTGGACGATCTTGCCGTCGCGCATAACGGCGATACGGTCGCCGAGGAACATTGCCTCATTGAGGTCGTGGGTGATGAAGATGATTGTCTTGTTCAGGCGTGACTGGAGTTCGACCAGCTGTTCCTGCATTTCGCGCCTGATCAAGGGGTCAAGAGCGGAGAATGCTTCATCCATAAGCAGAATGTCAGTTTCGGCCGCAAGTGCGCGGGCCAGGCCGACGCGCTGCTGCATGCCGCCCGACAGCTGCTGCGGGTATTTATCGCCCCAACCATCAAGACCGACAGTCTTCAGCCATTCTTCAGCCTTTTCCAGGCGTTTGGCCTTCGCCATGCCTTGGACCTCAAGAGCATAAGCTGCGTTCTCGCGGACCGTGCGGTGGGGCAGCAGCGCGAAGTGCTGGAACACCATCGAGACGTGTTTTCCGCGGACCTTTCGGATCGTAGACGCATCAGCTTTGGCCAAATCGGTGCCGAGGACCTCGACGGATCCGGCTGTGGTCGACCACAGGCCATTGAGCGTGCGGATCAATGTCGATTTGCCGGAACCTGACAGTCCCATGACGACGAAGATTTCGCCTGCTTCGACTTCAAAGCTGGCATCGATGACTGCGGCTGTGCCGAGTTTGGTGAGGTCTTTGCGGTCTGCGCCCTGTTCGAGTCGTTTGACGACCTCGTTCTGGCGCTTGCCGAAGACCTTGTAAACGTTTGACGCTTTGACAACGCTCACGCGATTCCTCCTTGCATTCTTGACTCTCCGCAAGAACGAGAGGCTTCACCCCCGTTTTGCGATGCGGTGGTGGTCGATCCGAACTGGTTGGATCGCACACTCGCCTCACCGCACACGGATATCTCACTCCCTATTGTAGTTTTGTTCAGGAATTTCGGAAGAGGCTTTGTCGATAGAACGCGGTGTGGCGGACTTGACGACCCATCTGACCTGGAGTGATGTAAAAGCATGCGTTACTTGATTGTTACAAACAGCTCTTGAGGCATATAGGCATAGCCTTATCCGATTTGTTACACAATGCGGATTTTTGATGGTGAACGAGGTTGTCAGCTCTCCGGGGAGATGTGGCCGTGAGTCAGGGACTCTTCAGGAAGAGTTGTTCAAGAGCTGGCGCTCAGGAACCCGAGGATCTCAGGGTTGACCACCTCGGCGAACTCTTCGAAGAAACCGTGTCGACCGCCGGGACAGATGAGAATCCGGGAGCCCGATATGCGCTCATGCAGCAGGTGGGCGTTGTCGACGGGGTTCATGAGGTCAGCATCGCCATGGACGATGAGAGTTGGCGCAGCGATCTCCGGCAGACGGGCCCAGGCGTTGTGGTGAGCGCTGATGCGCAGATGTGCCGCAGATTCCTCGGCGGTCATCGTGTCATCGCCGAGCAATTTGCTGTACCTGGGAGCCACGGTCCAGTTCGGCGTGTAGAAGAGCGAGAACAGATACTGGGTGTGTTCGCGACCGCGCAGCCGCGCCAAGGACTGCCCGACCTCGCGGGGCCGTTTGACGGACTTCGGACCTCCCAGCATTGTGCACCCCAGGACCAATGCGCTGATGAGGTCGGGGAAATCCAAGGCCAGCATCTGAGCGATGCGCCCACCCATCGACGTTCCATAGACAACAGCCTGGGTGATACCTAAATGAGCGAGAACCTCGGCAGCATCGGCGGCGAAGCTCGCCGTCGACAGTTCGCTCAGTTCGCCCCGGCTGCCGCCGGTGCCGCGGTAGTCGAATGTGACGGTGCGAAACTGGGGTTCAAAGTCCGAGCGCAGCTCGTCCCACCATTCGTGAGAGTTCGACTGCCCCTGGAGGAGGAGCAGGGCCGGAGCCTCGGGTGGGCCGCTGACCTGGATGGCGAGCGGGAATCCATCGCGAGTGGTGATCGTGAGCTGGTCCTTGGTCTCCACGTGGTGTTCCTCTCCACTGGTGCGCCGGCCTCAACGCCTAGGCTTGGGCCATGAAGCAATTGCCGTTCCTCAATGATGCCGCAGGTCCCCGATCGGTGCTCGACTCGTCCGCAGCGGCAACGACCCTGTCAGCGGCGACTCCGGCGGTCGCTGATCCACGGCGCCCGGCCATCATCGTTCCCGTCCAGGCAACGGCACCCGACGAGATCGCGCGGCAGTGCAGCGCCATCGCCGATACCGGAGCCGTCGACGTCATCGAATGGCGCATCGATCCCGTGATCGCCGGTATCACGAAGTCGCGGGATCCGAAGCCCGGTGCAGCCGACCCCCAGGGCCTCGCCGAGGCGGTCTTGGGCTTTGCCTCACACGTGTCCGCTGCAGGGCTTCCGGTTCTTATCACGCTGCGAACAGGATACGAGGGCGGAAGCGCGGAGGTGAGCGAAGAAGACTATACGGAGATTCTCAGGGCGATCATTACTGGCCTGGCAGGAATCACTTCAGGAGCCGTATGGGCACTCGATGTTGAGATCGATCGCGGCGGTGCGGCAGAACTCATCGGTGCGGCTCACAACCACGGAATCTCAGTGGTCGCCTCACATCACAATTTCGCCGGAACGGACTCGGCAGAGGCATTGGCAACCATGTTCGCGGCGATGGCTGAGGCAGGGGCAGATGTCGCGAAGATTGCGATGATGCCCACCAGCAGTGCGGATGTCGCGGAGCTCCTGCGGTCGACTGCACTCGCGGAGGACGACTTGGAGATTCCAGTCCTCGGGATCTCGATGGGTCAGCTGGGCAGGGCCAGCCGGGTCATGGGTGCTGACTTCGGCAGCTGTGCAACATTTGCGCAACTCGGGGAGTCGTCGGCACCCGGCCAGATCGCCGTGGCGGATCTGGCCGGGATGATCGACCGACTCTACGGCTGACGGGTCAGCGATTCTGCCCGATCAGCGTGGAGAACGATCAGTGGTGCTGATCGTTCAACGATGTCGACAGATCAGTTGACGTCTTCTTCGATCTGCTTGCGGAACTTCTTGGGCAGAGCATCGTCGCCGAAGTTGTTGCGCACGGTGCTGGCGGCGATACGCTGCACGACGAGCTGAGCCACTGCAACGCCGACACCCGAAACGATCGTCCAGGCCAGAGCCTCGGACATCGAGATCTCGTCATCGACGGGGTTGTTCGGTGCGGGACGTTTGGTCGACTTCTCCCAAGCGAAGGTCAAGGTCTTGCGAGCCGCGAATGCTGCCACGATGGGCGCTCCGACGCCGATGACCTGCCATGCGAGCTTTCCCATGCTCGTGTCCTTTCGTTAGACGCTTTGCCTGCGACGATGATGCGTCGCGCAGATGTCGCTGGAGTGCGAATCCGTTCGTGACCACACTAGCGCAGGACACCGGCTCATACGCAGGAGGCGGAACTTCATACTTTTGAGGGATGTGCACCGCTTAGGCGACCGATAGATTGAAGCTTCAGCGTACGAGAGGAGCAGAAATGCTCAGCAAATGGAAAGTCCTGGTCATCACCGGGCTGTTCGTCTTCGGTGCGCTGAGTTTCATCCTGGGGCTCTTCCCCCTGTTCGCCGACATCTTCTGGATCCTGTGGTTCGCCGGCTGCGGTGCCTGCATCCTCGCACTGATTCTGACAGTCATCGTGCCGTCTCCTCGCTCTGCGGAGAATCGTCGGGCAGCGGGAACGTCTGTCTCAGGTCATCCTGCAGCGTGCCGCACCGCAACGGGCCCGGCCGACGGCATCAGCCGGCCTTGATCAGCGCCTGCAGCTGCGCGGTCAGCTCCTCATCGCGTGAGATCGGGTTTCCATCCAGCTGATTGAGTGACACGGCCGTGCGCATCGAGGACACATACCAAGCGCCGTCGGCTTCGATGACCTCGCTCAGGCTCAGGTCCGCATATTCGGCACTGAAGCTGAGCTCTGCGGCGTGATCGAAGATCAGGCGCTGGGTCGTCCCCGACAGCAGACCTGCTTCCGGGAGCGGCGTGAGGAGAGTGTCGCCTCGGCGAATGATGAGGTTGGATGTCGGCCCCTCGAGGACGACTCCATCGTGAGAGACGAACAGAGCCTCATCGGCACCCTGCTCCGCCGCGTACCTGCCGGCGGCCTGGTTGACCGCGTAGGACAGAGTCTTGGCCCCGACGAGCAGCCAGGGTGCCTTGCTTCCGAGGTAGGCGTCGTAGCCGCGATCGAGGCTGACGGCCGAGATCCCCTGCGCTCGTGCGTGCTTGATCTTCTCATCGACGGGAACGTTGAACGCCCAGCCACGAGGGCTCTGGCTTCCGTCGGGATTCTGGGTGCCGCGTGACAGCGCATAGCGGACCCCGAACTCGGTGGTGGTCGGATCGGCGGCGTGCACCTCGGCGATCACGGTGTCGAGCCCGCGGTCCCACAGCTCCCGATCGGGATCGGGCAGGCCCAGCGCCGAGGCGGAGTCGCAGAATCGTGCGAAATGACGGTCACGTGACACAACGGTCATCCCGCCGCCGATGCGCACGAGAACGGTTTCGAAGATGCCGTCACCGCGATGGGCCGACAGATCCGTGACGGGCAGCTGCGGGGCACCGAGATCGGCCACCTCAACGGTGGACGCGGCGGGGTCGATGAGGACTAGAGCATCGGTCATACCGACAGTCTAGGTTCTTGGGAACCTGCGCCGAGCCTCGGCTGCACTCAGCCTGTGCTGACGCCGAACAGAAGGCCCAGGGCATAGGTCACGGCAGCTGCGCCGAATCCCACGCCGAGCTGCCTCAGAGCACGTGGGGCCGGAGCAGTTCCCGACAGCAGCCCGACGGTGCCGCCGGTGAAGAGCAGCGCGAGTCCGACGAGGCCTGCTGAGAGGAGCACGGCGGGCAGTCCGGTCATGCCGAAGATGTAGGGCAGGATCGGGATGAGCGCACCCGAGGAGAAGAAGCCGAAGCTCGACAGTGCCGCGCCCAACCCGGTGCCCAGTTCGTTGCGGTCGACGCCGGAGTCGATGCCGGGCAGTTGTGGCGCCTTTTCATTCTTCGCCGCCGCGATCGTCCTATGTGCTCGAGCATCGGCTGCGGGGGAGTCCATGCCCCTGGCACGGAAGACGAGAGCGAGCTCATTGGCATCGATGTTGAGATCGGCGAGTGCATGGCGCGACTCGGGATCCGGAGTCGAAGCATCGAGCAGCTCGCGCTGGGACCGCACGGAGATGTATTCCCCGGCGGCCATGGACAGTGCCCCGGCGAGCAGTCCGGACACACCGGTCAGCAAGATGACATGGTTGCCCACGCCCGCTGCCCCGACGCCGAGGACGAGAGCGAGGTTCGACACCAGGCCGTCGTTGGCGCCGAACACGGCGGCGCGGAAATTTCCTGACAGGCGGGCTCGGGAGCGGGCGGCGAGAGCGCGGACGACCTCGGCATGGATGCGCTCATCGGCGGCCATCTCTGCCGATGCCGCTTCCTCGTCGTCGTAGGGTGAACTCGTCTCCGACTGCTGTGCCAGAGCCAGAACGAAGACCGACCCGAACAGTCGGCCCAGGACTGCGAGGCTCAAAGTGACCAGATCGGGAGTCCGCCTCTTCTGTGCATGCTCGCCGAGGAGGTCGATCCAGTGCTCCTGATGCCGAGACTCGGCGGTGGCCAGAGCAAGCAGAATCTCCCGATCTTCACCGGAGCGACGCTCGGCCAGATTCCGGTAGACACGCTCCTCGAGTCGCTCGTTCGCCAGGTATCTCTGCCAGCGTCTGATTGTCCTGCGATCGTGCTCTTGGCGCGCATCGGGGACTGTTGATTCGTCGTTCATCACTGGTCAGATTCTACTGGAAGTAGACGTGCAAATTCAATACTTGCGCAAACGAGTAAGTGTTGGTTGTTATCAATTCGTTACCTCAAACGCTCAGAGCATGGACTAGATTAAAGCTCAATGTGAGTTGTGTCACCGTTTCGTTATAGATGTATGTATTTCGTTACCAATAGCGAAGACATTGCGAAACGTGAGAATCAAGCTTCCCCTTGAGTTCGACAGGTTGGCACCGGTGCAGCTGTCTACTTCTGACAGTGCCGGCGCCTCCCGTTCGTGCTCAGCTATTCGTGTGCTGCGATTACCCCGTGGGTGACGTCCGGTCGATGACCGGACGCGGTCAGAGATGCCCGCTCGCAGTTGTGTGCGAACAGCAGCCATGGTTCGTCTGGCACCTGAGGAGCGAAAGGAACTCTATGAAGTTGCGTACTAAAACCTGGTTGGCGGTCACCGCCGCCACCGGTCTGGCTCTCGGTGGATTCAGTCCGGCCCTGGCGGCCGGGAACGCGGGACCGAGTGAACACACCGATATGGGCGTCACCGGAGGCGCCGTAATGGATCATCTGCAGAAGATCTCCGACATCTCGACGTCGCATTCCGATGAGGGATTCCGCGCGTTGGGAACGCCCGGCTATGAGGAGGCCGTGGAGTATGTCGAGAAGACTCTCGAAGCAACCGGCAAGTTCGACGTCGAACGACAGGCCTTCGAGGTTGACGATCAGACATTCGATGAGGTCGCTGTCAGCGTGGACGGCGAGAAGCTCGAAGTCACTCCGGCCAGCTACACAGAGGGTACCGAAGAACCGCTGACTGACCTGTCTGTGGCGCTGCCGGTCGACGAGGACTACAGCGACCTGGCCGGTGGTCAGCTCGGCTGCGCAGCCAGCGACTTCGACGACAGTGCGAAGGGTGCACTCGTCCTCGTGGCACGTGGCAGCTGCTCCTTCGGAGAGAAGACCCAGGCGGCCACGGACGCCGGGGCCGCAGCGGTCATCCTCTACAACAACGACACCTCAGCACCCGATGAGGAGCTCAACGCCACCCTCGGCGAACGTGTTGAAAACGGTGCCCCCACCGTCGGTGTCAGCTACAACGTCGGCAACGACCTGCTGACCAAGATCGAGGACGCTGCCGAGGATGAGCCGCTGCTGGCGGACTTCACCCTCGAAACCGAATACACCACCTCGAAGACATGGAACGTCATCGCCGAGACCAAGGCCGGCGACCATGACAACGTCCAGATGTTCGGCGCCCACCTCGACGGCGTCAACGAGGGTCCGGGTGTCAACGACAACGGTTCCGGTACGGCCGCACTGCTGGCCAGCGCCGAGGCCCTGGCCGAGCAGCCGACCGAGAAT
Source organism: Brevibacterium sp. FME37 (assembly GCF_014897485.1). NCBI lineage: Bacteria > Bacillati > Actinomycetota > Actinomycetes > Micrococcales > Brevibacteriaceae > Brevibacterium > Brevibacterium sp. FME37. The sequence goes on along the minus strand of NZ_JABUYE010000007.1, from coordinate 119,369 downwards.
GACAACGCCATCCGCTTCGGCTGGTGGGCTGCAGAAGAGGTCGGACTCGTCGGCTCGACCCATTACGTGGAGAGCCTGGATGAGTCAGAGCTCTCGAAGGTCAAGTCGTACATGAACTTCGACATGATCGGCTCCGACAACTTCATCGTCGGCACGCTGGATTCGGACGGCTCCGATGTGCCGATCCCCGATGACGTCACTGTGCCCGAGGGCTCGGCGGAGCTTGAGGAGATCTTCACCGACTACTTCGCCGACAACGATCAGCCCAACGTCGGAACGGACTTCTCGGGGCGTTCGGACTACCAGGCGTTCATCGACAACGGTATTCCCTCCAGTGGACTGTTCTCCGGAGCCGATGGCACCAAGACGGAGCAGGAAGCCGAATGGTTCGGCGGAACCGTTGGCGATAAGCACGACACCAACTACCACCAGTCCACGGACACGATCGAGAACGTGAACCAAGAGTCTCTCGATATCTTCGCGCCGGCCATCGGCTACGCGGTGCACACGCTGGCCTACGATCTCAGCGATGCCCCAGGCCCGAGCGACCCTCCGACTACGCCTCCGACAGATCCTCCGACGGAGACTCCTACCGAGACGCCGACGGATGATCCGACGCGGGCCCCGGGTGAGCGGAGTCTGAGCATTGATCCTAAGACGATCGATCAGGGTGACTTCGTCGGTGAGAAGGGCGTCCAGGTGGCAGCCTCCGGCTGTACCCCAGACACCTCCGCCACGATGACGGTGGAGCCGCAGAACGGCAACATCGAGAAATTCGAGCAGGCCGCGACGGCAGATGCCGATTCCGTGGCCAAGTTCGGCGTGCGCGGTCTCGACGAGTCCAAGGCCGCAACCTATGTCGGCACCTACGACGTCACGGTCGACTGCGCGGGCGGTGACCCGCTGTCCGGTTCCTTCGAGGTCTTGGCCGCCGACAGCGACGGTCCGGGTGCCGGTGACGGCGGCGAAGAGCTACCGCGCACAGGTAATGAGGCGCTGCCTCTGGTGATCTCGGCTGGCGCACTGATGGTGCTCGGCGTGATCATGACCATGGGAGCTCGCCGCCGCAGGGCCTGAGCATCCCCCGAATGCCACGCGGGCCGGTGACTGAAAAAGTTCACCGGCCCGCGTGCCCATTCACGGCCGTCAGCTTCAGGGCCTTCAGCGCTCGCCCATCTTGTTCAGGCAGAATTGCCGTGTGACTCCCAAACTCTTCTTCAAGACCTTCGCTATTGCAGAGACCATCACCTGGACACTGCTCATCATCGGCATGATCCTCAAATACACCCATATCACCGAGATCGGTGTGCGCATCGGCGGTGGCATCCACGGGTTCGTCTTCATCTGCTTCGTCATCGCCGTCATCGGCGTCGGCACCTCACAAATGTGGAGCAAGAAGCGTATCGCCACGGGCCTGGGCTCGGCCATCATTCCCTACCTCACGATTCCCTTCGAAGTCTCCGTGGCCAAGGCCGGAGCACTCGAGGGTGGCTGGGGGCTGGGCGCGAACGGACGCACCCCGCGCAACTGGTTCGAGAAACTCACCTCCTGGGCGATCCGCTCACCATTCCTGGCCATCGGCGCCGGAATCATCCTTGTCGTCATCGTCTTCAGCGGGCTGCTGTTCCTCGGCCCTCCCGGTGACTGGGGCAAGTGAACCTGAGAACCACCTCGGCGCTGGACGGCTCTGTGCAATAGTCGGGGCCTGCCCTAGGATGAGGACAACGGGCCCGATATCCACCTTTGGGCCGCCATGAACATCCTCGAATGCTGGAAGGCCCACTGATGGACCTACTTCTCGGCGCCGGTGGTATCGGCGTCCTCGTTCTCATCGTCATCATCGCAGCTATCGTCATGCTGCGGTCCTACAAAATCGCTTCCCCTTCGGAAGCACTGATCATCACCGGCAGAAATGCCAGCGGTTCCAGCGGCAGCGGCCGCATCGTCATCGGCGGTCGCGCGGTCGTGTACCCGGTCGTCCAGAAGGCGTTCTTCCTGTCGCTGTCCTCACGTCAGATCGCCGTCGCCATCGACGGCATCTCGATGAACGGCATTGCGCTGCGCCTGCATGGCGTCGCTCAGGTCAAGGTCGGCGGCACCGAGGAAGATGTGCGCAAGGCCGCGCAACGTTTCCTCGACCAGCAGGACCAGATCGAGCCCTACAGCACGGAAATCCTCTCCGGCACCCTGCGCGCCGTCGTCGGCACGCTCACCGTTGAGCAGATCATTCAGGATCGTGCTTCCTTCGCCGCTCAGGTGCAGGAAGAGTCCGCGCACTCGATGAACAACCAGGGTCTGGTCATCGATACCTTCCAGATCTCCGCGGTCGAGGACGAAGGCAGCTACCTGCGCGACTGGGGCCGCCCCCAGGCCGCCGAGGTCGCCAAGAACGCCGCCATCGCCGAGGCGAACGCCAGCCGCGCATCGTCCGTCGAGGAGGCGCTGCAGAACGAATCGACCCAGAAGCAGCAGGCTCTGACCGATCAGGCCATCGCCGAACAGCAGCAGCAGTTGGCTCTGCGCCGTGCGGCACTGAAGGAAGAAGCTGATCAGCGGCAGGCGTCGGCCGACAACGCGGGTCCCTTGGCGAACGCGGCAGAGAAGCAGAAGCTGCTCGAACGCGACCGTGTGGTCGCGAAGGAAGCCGCAGAACTGCGCGCCGAACAGCTCGACGCTGAGGTCAGGCGCCCCGCAGACGCAGAACGTTACCGTCAGCAGGCAGAAGCCGATGCCCGCGCTTACGAGATCGAAGCTCAGGGTCGGGCCGAGGCTGCAGCCGAACTGCATCGTCGGTCCAAGGACGCAGAGGCCATCCGCCTCGAAGGTGAAGCCCAGGCCGATTCGATCAAGGCCCGCGGTGAGGCAGAAGCCGGGGCCCTCCAGGCTCAGGCAGAGGCTTACAAGAAGTTCAACGATGCGGCCGTGCTGTCGAAGGTCCTCGAGGTCCTGCCGACCATCGCCGGCGAACTCGTCGCACCGTATGCGAACATCAAGGATCTCTCGATCGTCTCAACCGACGGAGAGTCCAAACTGGCGAACTCCGTGTCGAACAACCTCGCACAGGTGCTCGAAGTCGTGCGCGGCACCACAGGCATCGACCTTGGCAACCTGGTCGATAAGGCCCAGAATCAGGGCGGATCGAAGACCGCCAGCGGGTGGGTCCACGATGACTCGACCACGTTCGATGAATCGGGCGATTCCAGCGGGGCTGGATTCGCAGGGTCTGAATCGGACGACTCTGGATCGGAGGCCTCTGCCGATGATGACCAGGTCGTCGAAGGCCAGGTTTCCGAGGCGAACGGTTCCGAAGGGAGCGGCTCCAAGGGCTCCAGGAATCACTCGGGCCGCGGAGGGTCGAAGCCTTCCGGGCTGGGGGATCCCAGCGCCTGGTCGGGTGGGAACTTCGACCCGAAGGACTACCTCGACGAGAACGGTGAGCTCGACCTCAGCCACATCGGAGACGATGTGAAGAAGGCCACCGGAATCGATGTGCAGTCCTATATCGCCGATGCGCTGCGCCGGCGCGACGGCCATGATGGTGACTCCGACGGCTCCGGATCGAACGGTACTAAGGGCGGTCCGAAGGGGCCGAAGGGTGGTCCTGACAAGAAGTAGTCTGTGCTGTGATCGGCACTGACGGCAGCCTCGGGTGATCCGAGGCCTCTGTGCAGAATTGATGCGTGCGCGCTCGGCATTTGGTGCCGGGCACGTACGCATTCTGCGGTCTGAATGTCATGGTGAGATCGCGTGATGGTGCACCGATTCATAAAGACATGCGCATATGATAATGTGATTGTGTAGGAGGTTCCCATGGCACATGACCACTCACACACTTCAGGTTCGCGTCGACGCTTGGCGATCGTCTTCGGCATCGTTTTGGTGATCTTCGTCTTCCAGGTGATCGGCTCGATCATGACCGGCAGCCTGGCGCTGCTGATCGACACCGGTCATAATTCCGTCGACCTCATCGGCATCGGGATCGCGCTCTTCGCAGCTACCTTGGTCCGTAAGCCGCCGAAGGGTCAGAAGACCTGGGGGTTCCGTCGGGCCGAGGTGCTTGCCGCCGGGGCACAGGCGACTCTGCTGCTCGGTCTTGGTGTCTACAGTCTCATCGAGGGCATCCGTCGCTTCTTCGTCCCGCCCGAGGTCCCCGGCCCCGAACTGATGATCTTCGGCGCCGTCGGTCTGGCCGGCAACATCGTGTCGATCATCATCCTCAGTTCCTCCAAAGAACAGTCTCTCAACCTCAAGGCTGCTTTCCTTGAGGTCATCGCCGATGCGCTGGGATCTGTCGCCGTCATTCTCGCCGCGGTCTCGATCTGGCTCTTCGACTGGACTCGCGCCGACGCGGTGGCTGCCCTCTTCATCGCTGCATTGATCGTGCCCAGGGCGTTCTCCATCCTGAAGGAGACCGGGTCGATCCTGCTCGAGGTCGCACCCAGGGAACTCGATCTCGACAAGGTCAAGATGCACATCGAGGGGGTCGATCACGTCCAAGAGGTTCACGACCTGCACGTGACTCGCATCGATTCCAATCTCCCGGTGCTCACCGCGCATGTGGTCCTCGCCGACGAATGCTTCTACGACGGTCATGCCCCACGAATCCTCGTCGCGCTGCAGGAGTGCTTGGCTGAGCACTTCGAGGTTGCGATCGAACATTCGACGTTCCAGTTCGACAGGGCGAAGGATGCGGCATTGGAGACCCACACCCACACCTGAGGCTGTCGGCCCCCGCCATAGCTGTCGCTCGATTTCGTGATCGGCGGCTGCCGGTTTCGGTGATCAACCGCCGCGAGACGCAACAGTCGGTAAGTTCTGGTCGATTCCAGCGCTGGGATCGACCAGAACTTACCGACTGTTGGGACCAGCCACGCTGCTCTGCCCGCGGGTCAGGCCTGCGGCTCTGCAGTCTCGCGAGTACTGCGGCTCTGCCCACGTGAGGTGCTCAGCTCTGCGGCAGGATCTGCACCGAGTCGGTGCGGAACTTCTCGAGCCTCTCGGGGTTGATCGAGACGCCGAAGCCGACACCGGTGGGTACGTCGACCTTGCCATCGTGCATGATGATCTCTTCGGTGATGTCTTCGTGGAAGAAGCGATTCGAGCCAGAGATGTCTCCGGGCAGGGTGAACCCGGGCAGCGAGGCGAGTGCGGCATTGGCGGCACGGCCCAAACCGGTCTCGACCATTCCTCCGTGCCACACCGCCACACCATGGGCGGCGCAGAGGTCGTGGATTTTCTTCGCTTCGATGAAGCCGCCCACTCGTCCGGGCTTGATGTTGATGACAGCGGCTGCACCCATGGAGATCGCATCGGCTGCGGCCTCGGCAGAGTCGATCGACTCGTCGAGGCACATCGGGGTCTCCATCAGCTTCGCGAGCTCACCGTGCTGGCGGATGTCGGCCTCCCCCAAGGGCTGTTCGATGAGGAGGAGGCCGTACTCGTCGAGCCTGCGCAGGTGGGAGGCATCGACCAGGGTGTAGGCGGCGTTGGCATCGACCTGGAAGCCGAAGTCATCGCCGAAGGCCTTGCGCACCGCGGCGATGGGGGCGATGTCCTTGCCCGGTTTGATCTTGAGTTTGATGCGGGCGTACCCCTCTTCCAGGTAGCCGCCGATGACCTTGACGGTCTCTTCGACGGAGTCCTGGATGCCCACGGAGACTCCGGAGGGGACGGAGTCGACGACGCCGCCCAGGTAGGTCTTGAAGGACTGGTCATTGAGCTTGAGTTGGGCCTCGATGACCGCCATCTCCAGCGCCGACTTCGCCATCGGATGGCCGATCACGTGACGCAGGTGCCAGGACACGGTCTCCGCTGTCAGATCGTCGACGCCAAAGAGGATCGGCGCCAGCCAGCGCTTCGTGACGTCGATGCCAGATGCCACGTATTCAGAGGAATAGAGGGGGGAGATCATCGCCACCGACTCTCCCCAGCCCGTGATCTCACCCTTGGGAGTGTCGAAGGTGGCCTCGACGAGGTAGCAGTCTTTCTCCGTCTCCCGCATGAACGAGGTCTCGAACGGAGTGACCAGAGGAATCGACACCTGGTGGAGAGTGATTGACTTGAGCTTCATGCGCCATGCACCTTCTTTGTGATTGGGGCTGATGATCCTGTCACCCAGCTTATAACCACTCGCAGAACCGCCTCGGCGGGCATCGGAGTCTGGGACAGAACGGCACACAGCGATGTGCGGCAGGTTGCGTTGCTCATCTCATGGCCGTGCTGCTTCTGGAGACAGCTGTGTCGACATTGATACTGTGAGTCAAAGATCGCGCTCAACGTAAGGGAGAGCCTCGTGAACGACTACCTGCGGTCACTCAAGGGCCGGAAGCAGAAGTGGTTCGGACTCAAACTGCCAGTCAAGACTGCCCTCGCGCAACCGTATCTCCACCCGATGTTGAGAACGGTGGCACCCCACATCAACGGCATCAAGATCGGCCGGCTGCCCGCACCGATCGGCCTCACCGAGGTGCGCGGGCGTGCCGGAGGCGCCGGCTTCTATCTCGTCGATCCCTTCCGCTGTGAGATCGCCAAGGAATTCTACTGGGGCAAGGGCCGCCGCACGGAGACCGAGGACGCCTTCGCGCTCGACCTCATGGTCGACCTGTCCCGCGACGCGGACGTGTTCCTCGACATCGGCGCCTATACAGGGGTGTTCACCATGGCCGTTCTGGCGGCCAACCCGGCGGCCGTCGCACACTCCTTCGAGATCATCCCCGCCGTCGTCACCGGCTTGGAGAAGAACGTCGCCCGCAACCACCTCGGCGATCGGGTGACTGTTCATCCGACGGGCGTCGGCAAGCCCGGCACCACCATGCAGGTGCCCACCGGTGACGGAGGATCGGCATTGCCATCGTTCTATGGGACCGGCATGGACTTCGACTCCGGTGCGCAGGTGCGCTTCACTTCGCTCGACGAGCTCCTGCCGGATCTGCCGCCCGGCCGTCCGCAGGTGACCGTGAAGATTGATGTGGAAGGTGCCGAGAACGACGTGCTCGACAACGGTCGAGAACTGTTGGGCACACTGCAGCCGGACATTCTGTGTGAGGTCCTCGACGATAGGGCACAGCCCGAACAGCTGATGCGCATCCTCGACCGCTTCGACTACCACTACTATCTCGTCGGCCCCGATCACCTCAGCGCCAAAGACGAGATCGTGCCCGACCCGCATCTCCGTGACTGGCTCTTCACCACGAAGAACCCAGAGGACATGCGGGTCGCAGGCTACCCGGTCAAGTGAGCGGCTGCTCTCAGCTCTGCAGCTGATCGGCGATGAGGGCCGCGAGCAGTGCTGTGCGCGGGGCGATCTCATCGATGACCGCGTGCTCGTGTTCGGCATGTGCCCCATCACCCACGGCACCCAGGCCGTCAAGTGTCGCAATGCCGTCACCGGCGGTGAAGTTTCCGTCCGAGGCACCGCCCACGGAGACACCTTCTGGTGCAGGAAGGCCGAGTTCAGCGGCCAGGGCGGTGGCACGTTCAAAGAGTGCGGCTGATTGCTCACGTTCGAACGGGGGACGGTTGATTCCGCCGATGACCTCGATCGATGAACCTTCCAGCTGAGGGCGGGTGGCGAGCTCACGCATGGCGGCATCTATACGGTCGAGCTCGGCGGCGGTGCGTGCACGCACATCCACATCGACGCGTGCCTCGGCGGGAACCGTGTTCGAGGTGGTGCCCGCGCTGATCACGGTCGGGACCACCGAGGTGCCGGCCGAAGCGTCGGCAAGATCGGCGACGAGAGGCAGGTGAAGGGCCAGGGCCATACCGGCGTTGATCCCCTTCTCCGGCTCGAGCCCGGCGTGGGAGGCCTTGCCTGCGAAGACGAGGGTGTAATTGCTCGTGCCCTTGCGCTCGACCTTGAGTGCACCGCCGGCGCTCGCCTCCATCACATACACGGCCTTCGCCTCGGCCGACTCGGCGCGAATGAGATCCGAGGACGAGATCGACCCGATCTCCTCATCACCGGTGACCAGGATCGACAGACCACTGAGGCCACCCTCGCCGAGGTGCTCGCGCAGGATCGCGCTCGCGTGGATGCTCATAATCGCCCCGGTGAGCATGTCGAAGCTGCCCGGTCCGCGCAGGATACCGTCGTCGGTGGAGAAGGGAATGCGGTCCAAGGTTCCGTGCGGCCACACCGTGTCCTGGTGGTTGAGAAGGACCACACGAGCCGGACCCGAACCGAAGCGCAGGCGCACATGGGCGGTGTCCTCGATGGTGATGACCTCCGCGGTGGCCTCGAGACGCTCACGCAGCAGTTCGACGAAATCCTGGGCACCGGCGGCCACGGCTTCTTTGTCGTGCGACGGCGTCTCCTTCGTGATGACGCGTTTGATGTCATCGAGGATGAGGGGAAGGCGGTCGGCGGCTTTCGCAACGAGGTCAGCGGACTGGAGTTCTGAGGACAGAGAGGTGGTCATGCGCCGATTCTACGATGGGGTCTGCAAGACCGGTTGCGGCGTCCGCATCATGTTCGGAATTCGGCAAGCGCAAACACTAAGTCTGTGGTTTGCTTGACCCATGGGTGAGCAAGTCAGTTCCAAGCGGTACACGCCGGAAGAACGCACGCTGTATCGAGAGAAACTCGCGGAGAACCTCGAGCTCTTCGACACGTATCTGCGCCACGCGGAGTTCAAATCCGCGGGCACGATCGGTCTGGAGCTCGAACTCAATCTCATTGACTTAGACAATCAGCCGAGCCTGAACAACACGAAGGTTCTCGAACGCCTCGACGACGAGTACCAATCGGAGATCGGCGGCTTCAACCTCGAACTCAACCACCCTGTGCTCCAGGTGGCCGGACGTGGGCTGAAGACCTTGGAGGCGGGAGTGGCCCACCGGCTCGGCAAGGCTCAGAAGGCCGCCGAGGCGGAAGGTCTGAAGGTCACGTCGATCGGAACGCTGCCGACCCTGAGCACCCAATTCCTCACCGAAGAAACGTGGATCACCGAGGAGAACCGCTACGAGGCGCTGAGCAACTCGATCGTCGATGCTCGCGGTGAATATGTGCGCATCGAACTCGACGGCGAAGAGAAGTACAAACACGAATTCTCCGACATCGCCCCGGAAGCCTCCTGCACATCGATGCAGCTGCACCTGCAGGTCGCACCCAACAAGTTCGCCGAGGCGTGGAACGCGTCCCAGGCGATCGCTGCAGCCCAGGTCGCGATGAGTGCGAACTCCCCGTTGTTCGTCGGCCGGAAACTCTGGCACGAATCCCGGATTCCGGTGTTCACCCAGTCCATCGATACGCGCACCCCCGAGCTCGTGAATCAGGGAGTTCGGCCACGGGTGTGGTTTGGGGAACGCTGGATCACGAGCGTCTTCGACCTCTTCGAAGAGAACGTCCGCTACTTCCCACCCCTGCTGCCGGAGATCAAGGACTTCGTCGAGTTCTCCCAAGCCGATGCTCCGAAGCTCTACGAACTCAACCTGCATAACGGCACCGTGTGGCGCTGGAACCGACCGATCTACGACTCCTCTGACTCCGGGGCCCACATTCGTGTGGAGAACCGGCTGCTCCCAGCCGGGCCGACCCCCGTCGACATGGTTGCCGATGCCGCTTTCTACTACGGTCTGGCCGAGTTCCTCGTCGGAGAGAACCGTCCCGTGTGGTCGCGAATGTCCTTCCGTGAGGCGGAGGAGAACTTCTTCGCCTGTGCCAAGGACGGCATCCATGCCCGCGTGACGTGGCCCAAGATCGGCCACATCGACGTCGCGGACCTTGTGCTCGACGTCCTCATCCCGCAAGCTCGCAGAGGCCTGAGCCGTCTGGGCATCGACAAAGACGTCATCGACGAGTACATGTCGATCATCGAAGGTCGGGCCGAACTGCGTGCCAACGGCGCGACTTGGCAGCTGAGGATGCTCGACCATCTGGCACCGAACAGCGCCCCGGACTCACCGGAGCGCCGAGAGGGACTCAAGGCGATGATGGACGCCTACGTGAAGAACCAGGCCTCAGGCGAGCCCGTCCACACCTGGGACGTGCCCGTCTGAGGCAAGCAGGGACTCGCCACGCTCAGCAGCGGTGGTGCGGGCCTGAACTGGTGCCGAGCTGTGTTGAATCAGAGGCGTTCGACTTCGACGAAGACGATGTCGTCGGTCCCGTCTGGATTTGAGACCTCATGTTCGGATCCTGCCGCGCGTGTATAGCTGACTCCCGCCTCGAGGTCGGCGACCATCGACGTTCCATCCGAGCTCCGCACGTGCATCGCATCGGTGACCATCGGAATCACGACGTACTCATACTCATGTCTGTGCATGGGGATGACCCCATTGGGCTGGATGGTCCACCTGGTCACGCGGAAGACTCCGTTGTCGAGCTGGACCTCACCTGTTGAACCGGTGTTCTCATCGCTCATGATTGACACTCCTTCTCATCGTCATCGATAGTCTGCTCCACACCCTATCCCTGAGCACAGTGGCACCCCAGCCCGGTCCGTGGCCCGCAGCACATAAGTCAGGCTTCGAGGGTTAGCATGAGCAGTATGCGCTACCCCTACGCTGACATCGACGATGTCGAAGACGATATCCGCGACACCATTCTGGCCGTCTCAGAGAAGTCGGGCTTCGTGCCCAATGTCTTCCTGTCCCTGGCCCGGCGACCCGCCGAATTCCGTGCCTTCTTCGCCTACTACGACGCACTGATGGAGAAGGACACCGGGAACCTGACCAAGGGCGACCGGGAGATGATCGTCACGGCCACCTCGGCGGTGAACAACTGCCTCTACTGTGTCGTCGCGCACGGAGCCGTGCTGCGGATCATGGAGAAGAAACTGCATGTGGCAGACCAGGTGGCCGTCAACTACCGGCAGGCCGACATCACCGACCGCCAGATGGCGATGCTCGACTTCGCGATGAAGGTCTGCAAGGAACCCTGGACCGTCGGTGACGCTGATTTCACCGTCCTGGCCGAGCACGGATTCGATGACGAGGACGCCTGGGACATCGGCGCAATCACCGGCTTCTTCGGCCTCTCGAACCGCATGGCGCACATCGGGGGAATGATGCCCAACCCCGAGTTCTACCTCATGGGCCGCGTCCCCCGTGAGAGGAAGTGACCGATGACCATGAGCACCCACACGAGCGCACCCCGGGTCTCCGATCGAGCCGGACTGGTTCAACCCTTCGCAGCCATGAACATCGTGGCCAAAGTCCAGGAGATGACGCGCAACGGCCGGGACACCATCGCCATGTGCTTGGGCGAACCGACACAAGGTGCGCCGGGTCCGGTGCGCAGGAAGGCCGCCGAGGTTGTCACCGACGGCACGAACCTCGGCTACTCCCCGATCTTCGGGATCCCCGAACTGCGCGCAGCCATCGCCGGGCATTACCGCGACTGGTACGGCGTGGACGTGCCCACCGACAGAATCGCGATCACCACAGGCTCCTCCGGTGCCTTCCAGACGGCGTTCCTGACCTGCTTCGATGCGGGTGATCGCGTCGCGCTCGCCCGCCCGGGCTACGGCGCCTACAAGAACATCCTCGCCGCTTTGAACTGCGAGATCGTCGAACTCGACTGCGGAGCAGACCACGGGTTCCAGCCGACTGTCGAGCTCCTCGAACAAGCACACGCGAAGGCTCCGCTCAAAGGACTCATGCTCGCGTCGCCGGCGAATCCGACGGGCACGATGATCACCGGCGACCACCTCGGCGAACTCATCTCCTGGTGTGCCGAGCACAGTGTGCAGGTGATCTCTGACGAGATCTACCACGGCATCAGCTACATCGGCACGCGTGGTGAGACCGCGCTGACTCATGACGACAATGCCATCGTCATCTCCTCGTTCTCGAAGTACTGGGCGATGACCGGTTGGCGACTCGGCTGGGCGATCCTGCCAGAATCGCTCACGAGTGCGGCCCAGAACGTGACCGGAAATCTCTCGCTGTGCGCCCCGGTTCCCGCCCAGTATGCGGCGGTGGAGGCATTTACCGAGGAATCCTATGCGGAATGTGAGGCCGCGGTGGAGTCCTTCGCCCGTGCCCGAAAACATGTCCTCGAAGCGACTGCTGACCTGGGCTTCACCGATATGGCGCCGCCCGATGGGGCGTTCTACATGTATGCCCGCATCGATGAGATCCTGCAGCGGTCGAATGATGACATCGTTACCGCGACCGATTGGTGCCAGTCGCTCCTCGAGTCCACCGGGGTCGCCTTGGCGCCGGGTGATGACTTCGACTCCCTCAATGGGTCCCGCTCGGTGCGACTGTCGCTGGCCGTCGGTGCGGACAAGACCGCCGAGGCGCTGGATCGAATCCTTGCCTTCATGAGATGACTCCGAACTCGCCTGCAGCTCAGAACCGGAGTTCGTCTGGGCTGCCGACACTGGGCATCATCGTCTCTGCGCTGCTCCTGGGCTCGGCCGGACTCTTCGTCATCCTCGCCGATGCGAGCGCCCCGACCGCAGCATTCCTGCGCTGTTGGATCGCTGTCATCGTCCTGGCGCCTCTGGCCATCCGCGAACTCCGACGTCACGGGATGCTGCCGTCCCGGGCGCTCGTTGTCGCGGCAGTCTCGGGTGCGGCGCTGGGCATCGACTATGTGCTGTGGGCACAGAGCGTCCTCGATGCTGGAGTCGGTGTCTCCACAGTCCTCATCAGCGTTCAGGTCATCGTGTTTCCGGCGCTGGTGTGGGTCTTCGGAGGAACACGTCCGGGCTGGCTGTTCATTGCATGCATCCCCGTCATGATCGCGGGCATGCTGCTGACCGGGGGAGTCTTCGGCGCCGATGCCGGAGCGGCGAACCCGGGACGTGGGGCGATCTTCGGAGTGCTGTCTGGAATTCTCTACGGCGTCTACATCTTCGGCATCCACCACTGCCGGAAGGCGGCACCGAACTTCGTGGTCGCACCCGTCGCAGTGGGCACACTTGGGGCGGGAGTGATGACGGCGATCGCTGGTGTGACTCTCGGCGGCCTCGACTTCGACCTGGGCTGGGCCGGGTGGGCATGGATGGTGGCGCTGGCTGTATTCGGTCAGGCCCTGTCATGGGTGCTGCTGAGCATCTCGAGCCCGCTTGTGACGGTGTCGCGGACGGCCGCCCTCATGCTGCTCCAACCGCTGTCGGCCGTGGTATTGGGCGCGGCCATCGCCGGGGAGCGACTGCAGCCGGCGCAGTGGATCGGCGCGGTGCTGGTTGTTGTGATTGTCTGGGTCGTCGGCGGCGGTCCGGAGGCGCTGCGCAGTCGACGGTGACCCATTCAGGAACAGCTCAGTGCTCGTGGCCTTCGACTGTGTGGGCCAAGGCATCAAGGATGATGTGAGCGACGTGGTCGTCCTTGAGCGAGTAGTAGGCTTCGCGGCCGATCCGGTTGACCCCGACGAGGTGGAGGCCGCGCAAAAACTTCAGATGCTGGGACACCAGGGGCTGCGACAGCTCGGTCGACTCGACGATGTGCGTCACGGTCGCCTCACCGTGAGCGAGGACCAGGAGCATCTTCAATCTGGACGGTGTGGCCAGTGCTTTGAACAGGTCGGCGGTCTCGGAGATGGCTTCGAGATTGTCCTCGGGGTTGCGCAGGAGCTGCTCGACTGCGGCATTGACCGGGGTGGAATCTGAAGTGGAAGCCATGGATAGAGATTACCGGAAATTCTGCAACGTGAACTCACGCCCACATCGCTGCAGGCGGACAGGCCGCAGGCACGCGGTCGGCAGAAGACTCGAACACCGTGCGGCGTTCGAGTTCAGAGGACGCCTTGTTCGGCCTTGCTGAGATCGTCAGGAAGGTTGTGCAGCAGCCAGTCGTAGCTCAACGGCGACAGGTTGGTCAGAGCTGCGAATGTGGTGTCATCGAGCACGGTGTAGTGCTTGCCGCGAATGACCTTGACCTCCCGATAGAACGGGTCCTCCAGCTCGTCTTCATCCAGCATCGCCTGGTCGGCACCAGAGCCGGCATCAGCACCAGTGCCAGCACCAGAGTCAGGGAAATGTATGAGGAGGACATCGGCGTCGAGCTGGTCGACCTGCGGCTTCGTCACCGAATGCTTCTGGGCCGAGTAATCTTGCGCTGCGGAATCTTGGAGCATGCCGATGCCGGTGAAGAAGCTGTCGTCGCTGCCAGCATACGACAGGTAGTCGATCGACTCGGCCTTGACGTCGGCGAGGGCATACGTCGTGTCTTCGAATTCGAGGTGATGGTCAGCGGCCTTCTCGGATTGACCTGTAACGTCCTCGACGACTTCTTGGGCCTCTTGTCCCTTATTCAGGGCAGTGGCGACGGCGGCGGTCCTGTCGGTCCACGTTGCATCGTCTTCGGCCGCAACGACGGGGGCGATATCCGAGAGCTCATCGAAATGCTCACCGGCATCGTCGAGGCCGGTGGCGAGGATGACATCGGGTTCTGCTTCACGGATCGCCTCGGCGTCTGGCCCCTTCTTCGGGTCATACAGAGTCGGAGTCTCCATGCCGGAATCATCAAGTGCCTCCATGGCCCACGGGCTGGCCTTCTTCCCCGATAGAGCCGGTGCAATGACCGGATCCGCGCCGAGCGCCACAGCTATGTCGAAGTCGACCGAACTGGTCACAGCAATCTTCTCCGGCTGTGTCTTGATCGTGGTGCTGCCATAGGGAGAGTCGAGCGTCTGCGGATAGGGACCTTTGGCGTGACTTGCCTGATTCGGTAGGAGCGAGCATCCGCTGAGTGCCAGAACAGCAGTGAGCCCCAGGGCGGGCAAGGCCAATGGCCTCTGTTCGATTCGCACCGCTCAGCTCAGAGCTTCGACGTCGTCCTGGGTGCCGATGAGGTCGTCTGCCAGTGACTCCCACTGCTCGTAGGCATCAGGCAGGCCGGATCGCTGTACGGCTTGTGCGGCTTCGGTGGGGCTCATCGTGTGCCAGTCTTCGATCTGTTCGAGACCGGGATTCTCGATATCCGGATTGATTCCGTAGAAGGATTTCGTGGCAAAGATGGGGTCGTTGAGGCGCTCTGGTTCGCCCCATCCTTGAGAAGGACGCTGCTGGAACAGGCCGATCGAGTCGCGGTCACCCGCGTCGAGGTTGCGCAGCGAGGATTCCTGGAGGGCTGTCATGAGGGCGATTCTGATTGCTCGGTCGTCGAAGTCGCCGCCCCGCCCGATGCCGATGATGAGCCGGGCGTTGTCGATCTGCTGCTCGGTCAGCTGATTCACGGTAGCCATCTGCATCTGCCTGATCTTAGTTGAGCCGAAGGAGACAGGGGAATTGACGATGATGACGGCGGCGACGACCAAGGCCATCACCGCTGCTCCCAGACCCATCAGGGCACCACGAAGCACGGACCGAGATCCGTTGCGGTGTCGAGTCTTACCAGCCATGAATATAACGATAATGCAACAAACTGAGGGACGCATGTGTCCACGCCGTGCTAATAATCACAGAACGGTCACGGGGCTGGATTTTTTGGGCGCCGACGTTGGTGACTGAACTCTGAAGCAATCTCGTGATGTCTGTTTGTTATCGCGAACCAGCTTGACCTTGACACGGTGTCAAGGCCTTCACTGGCTGTAGGAGGTGGACACAATGACCAATCCACACATCACCGAAACGCCTGTGCAGCACATCTCGCACCATGATTCGCGGCCCTCACCGAAAACGGAGTCCGTCGTCGCGGCGTTGTCGTCGTCGAACCCGCAGCAGCGACTGCAGGCGGCACTGTCTGTCGGAACCACAGCCGAGAGAAGCCACCTCGGTGCACTCATACAGCGCTGCAGATACGAACCGGACTTCTTCGTCCGTGACATGCTCACCTGGGCAATCACCCGGATGCCCGCGGAGGAGGCTGTGCCTGCGCTCATTGTCGAGCTGAGCTCAGATGTGCCGCAGGCCCAGAGCCAGGCATTGCACACGCTGTCGAAGATCGGTGACCCTCGCAGCTGGTCGGCCATGAGCCCGGAAAACATCGGAGACAAGCTGATCGCTCATTCCGACACCGAGGTGGCCCGCAGTGCGTGGAGGGCCGCCGTGGCGCTTGTCCCCGGTGATGACCGAGAGACGTTGGCATTGTCCCTCGTCACCCAGCTTGGACGGGGTGACATGGACACGCAGAAAAGCCTCAGCAGAGCCATCGTCTCCCTGGGCGAGGATCTCGTGTCAGTGCTCGATGAAAGACTGCAGGCAGAGGGAGAAACAGTGCAGACACACGCTCTGGCGACCCGGGACATGTTCACCGATCCGGACGCCGGTTTCGCTCACGCCTTGAGTGAAGCCAAGCGCGTGGTTGCACTGGGGTCCGAGGCATCAGCATAGGTCGACTTTGGGAAGGGGCGACCGGGGTGGCGCTGCCGGGTGGGGCAAGCTCACGCAGCGCTGCGTGCGGCGCCTCGGGCTCCTTCCTCATGGATTGGGCGCGTTAAAGGCAGAGCGATGACAGAGTGGCCTGTCTATAGTGGAGACAGGAGAGGGGTGCTGATGCTGATTGGCGAAGTGGCCAAACGCTCAGGCGTGAGTGCTCGGATGCTGCGACACTACGAATCCCTGGGCCTCATCGATCCCAATGAGCGCACCCCGAGCGGGTACCGGGAGTATTCCGCGGACGATATCGGGAGAATCTTCCATATCGAAGGACTGCGCAAACTGGGAATGTCGCTGGCAGAGATCGGACCCCTTCTCGACGATCCCGCATTCGATCCCAGTCGAGTGATTGACGAGCTGGTCGAGACCTCGAAGCGACGCATCGCAGTCGAGCAGGAACTGCTGTCGAACCTCGAGCGGATCGACCGCCTCCACCACGCCGATGGGGAGGCGCTGCTGCTGACCATCGATCTCATGCGCTCCCTTGAATCCGGCGACGTCATCCAGCGGCACAAGGCAGCGCTGGGCAGCGGTGTCGACGGAGCTGTGCCCGTTGAGTCCCTGTCCGCAGCCGTTCTCAACGAGCCGGTGCTCAATGCTGCCGGAGCGATGCGCTGGGCCTTGGCTCAGTCGGGACCCGAAGCGGTCCGCTACCTGGCGAAGGGGATGGGAGACCTGTCCGTCGTCGTCCGGCGCAATGCTCTGCAGGCGCTCGATGAAATCCGGCGCAATACCGCGAAGGAAGAACTCGGGTCCGTTGCGGAAGCGACCATCATCGCCTCCCTGCATTCCGGTCTCGGCGACACGGATCTTCAGGTGCGCAGCGGCGCCGCACTCATTCTGGGGCAGATGAGGGATCCTGTCGCGGTTTCGGATCTGCTTGAAATAGCGATGGAGGGACCAAAGGACATTGAGGCCGCCGAAGCGCTTGCTGCTTTCGTCAACGAAGCCCCGGAGGAAGGGGAGCGAGCTGAAGTCGCGAGACGGATCATGTCGGATCTGCGCCGGCACGCCCGTTCCCCAGAGGCGACAGTGCGGTTCCGAGTGCTGCAGGTTCTCATTGAGATTCCGGGTGCTGAAGTCGATGACTTCATTGCCGAACTGTGCACCGACGAAAGCTTCGAGGTCGCAGCAACGGCGACCGCGACCCTGAATCGGCGCCGCGATCATTAAACTTGTCCCATGACCTCCGGAACCACGACGCCTGAACCTGGGCCCGATCGCTCGCCCGCCTCTGCGAAGAGACGACAGCGGCAGCCGTTCGCATTCCGTCGCCACCATTTCACTGTCACCGGGGTCCTCGACTATCTCTTCTTCCTCTTCGGAGGCGCCTCGTCAACGTGGCTGGCGATGCTGATCCTGTTCAAAGGGTTCTCACTGGGCTGGTGGCAGGTGCTGACCCTGCTCGTATTCTGGGGAGTGGTCTCCTACCTGGCACTTCCGCGACTGCACCGCATCCTCTCCCAGATCTACGTCCCGAACTATTTCATCGGTCGAGCCCGGACCTCGGATGGCCTGCTCGGAGATCCTGTCAACCTCGCATGGCGTGGTGACGAGACTCAGATCCATCACGCGATGAAAGCCGCAGGCTGGATCCTTGCCGATGGCATCACCCCGGCCTCGACCTGGGAGATCATCAGATCCACTCTGACGCGTCGGAGCTACCCCAAAGCGCCAGTGTCGCCATTGCTGCTGTTCGGCAGGCGGCAGGACTTCGCTTATCAGCAGGAGGTCGACGGGGATCCGGGGCAGCGTCACCATGTGCGGTTCTGGAAATGTCCCAGTGGCTGGTTGCTGCCTGGTGGGCATCAGGCGGACTGGCTGGCCGCGGGCACCTACGACAAGAGCGTCGGGATCTCGCTGTTCACGTTGCAGTTCACCCACAAAATCGAAGAGAACACCGATGTCGAACGTGACTACATCGTTGACACGGTGGCTTCGGCCGATGATGCGGTTGTCGTCCAACACGTCCAAGACTTCTCGACCGGCTACCACTCACGCAACGGCGGCGGAGACGCGATCATCACGGACGGCGATCTCCCGATCATCGAAGTTGCCGAAGTGGATACAGACGAATCCGATTCCCCGGACCGACTCGAACTGGCACTCGATGCGACCCAGATCTACACCGATGCTCGGTCGGTCAGAGAAGTGACGAAGACGCTGTGGCACAGGCGACCGCTGCAGACGGTCGTCGGTGCCGCACTCGTTCTCATCCTGCTCCTCTTCCAAGCCTGGGACGTACTGGGCACGGTGCTCGACTGGGACGGCCTGCGCACCGAGGTCGTGGACTACAGTGCCGACATCGAAACCCTCGGCAACGAAGCGGCAACACGGATCGTGGCGGGAGTGCTCATCGGACTCAGCCTCCTCATCGGGTGCCTGCAGGTGATCGCGAGCATCTCTGTGTTCCGAGGCAGCAATCGAGCCCGATTGTGGATCTTGACCCTCTCCACGGTGTCTGTGATCGTATCGATGACGAACTACTTCACCGGAGACCGGGACCTCGCGACCAACATGTACGCCTTGACGACGATTGCCATGCAGGTCGCCGTGCTGCTGTCATTGTCAAGCGATTCTTCACGGCTATTCACCCGTTTCAGCACCGCAGAGCTGCGAGCCGAACGTCAGGAACGGGGCCTCGAAGACTGAGCGCATGTGCAATCAGGATTCGCCGGCATGCATCGATGGTGCGAGAAGTCGTGGACTGTAAACACTGTGTATCCTGGCCTCGACTGCATTCCGGCGGCGCGAACCAGCCATCGGAACCGGATTCAAGCGAAGAGGCGGAACTCCATGACCGAGCCGACACCTGACTCATCTGCCCCCACCGACGGGGGCAAGGTTCCCGCAGAGGTAACCACAGCCTCCGACGGCGCAGTCTTCGACACGATCGACCCGGCGCTCAAAGTGGTCAGCATCGAAATCGAGGTCGCCGCATCAGCCTCGGAGATCTTCGAACTCGTCGCCGATCCTGCCCGCCAACCCGAATGGGACGGCAACGACAACCTCGGCACAGCCGCAGCGGGGCAGAGACCGACCGGAGTCGGAACCTCCTTCATCACCACCCTGACCAAGGGCGTCGACCGCGAGAACCACATCGTCGACTTCGAAGAGGGCAGGCTCATCGCCTGGAAGCCCTCCGAAGTCGGCGGTGAACCCTTCGGCCAGAAATGGACGTGGGAGGTCACAGCGACAGGAGACCGTTCAAGCCTGGTTCGCCACACCTATGACTGGACCGAGTTGAGAGACCTGCAACGACTGCCACGTGCGCAGTCGACAAAGTCTGAGAACCTGCTGGCATCAGTTGAGAGGCTCAAGGCACTCGCTGAACGCTGAAGGCTTCAGCTGCTCATCGTGGCCAGGCATCTGCCAGGCGTGAGAGCAGCTGTGCTAAGAGGGCGCGCTCTTCATCGGTGAACCCATCGAGGGCCAGGTCGACGTTCTCGCGCTGGGCTCCCCGGAACCTGCTCGAGATCGCTCTGCCCTTATCCGTCAACGCGATGAGAGTGCGACGGGCATCATCAGGGTCAGCCTCACGTCGCAGCAGTCCCAGCTCGACGCCCTGTGACACGAGGCGGGAAGCACGCGGCTGATCGACCCCGATCGATTCACCGATTGCGCTGACGCCGAGAGAGCGGCCGGCCTGAGCTAGGGCGATAAGCAGTCGCAGCTGTGCTCGTCCACCGAAGTGAGCCCCGAACTTGCCTTTCCACTCGTGTTCTCCCTCGTGCCGATCGCGATTGCTGTCCCGGAGACGCTCGTCGTGGGGCGCGCCTTTCGTGCGTGGATCGCGCGGACTCTGAGGGAAATATTCATCCTCGTCGCCGTGTGGGCGCCGACCGCGTCCGAACGGAAAGTCTCCCCGTCCTGGTCCGCCGAATCTGGGATGGCCATCGCCGCCAGCCGCAGCTCCGGGAAGCCCGAATCCGCGCGGACCGCCACCGAGCCCGCGCCTCCACTGCAGGCGCGTGAGCGCCTCGGCGATCCTCTGGCTGGCATCGTCCGTACCCCTACCCTGATCGCGCTTCCCGTCATTGCTCATACCCCAATTTTACATGTTGGTTGACATGCTTTCTAATTGCATGTCATGATACATATACATGTCAGATGACAAGTAAAGGAGATGGCATGAACTCGCTCAACAGCGACAAGCAGAATGACAGCACCATCAATGGTCGAGAAGGCCGTGATGAACGTGCTGATGAGAACAGAGACCGTGCTGATGAAGGCAACGAGAAGCTCCACGAGGCTCTCAGTGAGGAAAGTGCAAAGATGAATGACGAAGACGACAATGAATTCGACCAGACGCGCGCCGCGGGGAGTGAGCGTTCCGACGTCCGCGACGAGAGCCCAGAGGTAACGGACCTGCTCAGGCAAGCGAGCCTCCTGCTGCGCCGAAAGTTCTTCACCGCAGCGAAGGCAGGGGAATTCGGACACCGCGGCCAGGGGATCCGTGAGCAGGTTGCCGCCGCGGTCGATGAGGCGCTATCGGAGTGGGAGCTCGAATCCCTGACGGGCTCTCTGGACAAAATCGTTGACGTGCTCGGCAGGAATGCAGAGGGCGCTAGCGCTGAGGGCAGGAATGATGAGTGGGATGAGCGCCGAGAGTTCGCTGGACGGCGCGGCTACGCGGCTCGTCGCGAATGCGCCCGCCGTTTCGGCGCTGAAGGACGATCCGCCTTGGGCCAGGAGTATGGGTTCGGAGGTAGGCTCCGGTCAGAGTTCGGGCCTGAACCCGGACGTGACTTCGAGTCAGAGTTCGGACTCGGACACGTACGAACACTCGGGCGCGGATTCGACTCTCGTGGTGACCGCGGCCCACGGCGGAATCGGAATCCGCGTCGCGAGCGGGATCTGGAAGATGGTTGGGGCTCACGCCGGGAATGGGCAGAGGACAACGTGGACGAAGGGCGCTTCGACCATCACCGCCGTGACGGAGGCTGTGGGTCACATGCTCACAGCGCCGACCACCGGGGCAGAAGCCACCGCGCCGGGGGCCGACGCGGAGGCAAGGGCCGGATGGTCGGAGCTGCGTTCGAACACGGATTCGCGGCAGGCTACAAACGCGGTGTCCGGTCCTGAGGGCTCAGCCGCGCTGGAGCACTGACTCCAGCGCGTCGAGCACTGCAGGGTCCTCGATCGTCGAGGGCACGGCCGGAGAATCGACTCCGTCGGCGATCTCGCGCATCGTCTTGCGCAGGATCTTCCCCGACCGGGTCTTCGGCAGGGCGGAGACGATATCGACCTGTTTGAAGGCGGCCACGGGGCCGATCTCCTTGCGGACCAGCGCCACGAGTTCGGCGATGACCGCATCCGGATCGGCCGCCTCGGCGGAATCACCGAGCACGACCAGCGCACGCGGATTCTGCCCCTTCGTGTCATCGTGAACACCGATCACCGCGGTCTCCGTGACTGCCGGATGGGAAGCGATGACGGCCTCGATGACACCCGTGGAAAGGCGGTGTCCGGCGACGTTGATGACATCGTCGGTGCGGCCCATGACGAAGACATACCCGTCTTCATCGAGATATCCCGAATCACCGGTCAGGTAGTAGCCGTCGAAGGCCGACAGGTACGAGGACACGAACCTGGAGTCATCGCCCCAGACGGTGGCCATCGTTCCCGGTGGCATGGGCAGCTTCATGACGATGAGTCCCTCTTTGCCAGCCGGCATGGGTTTGCCTGAAGGGTCGAGGACTTCGACCTGGAAGCCCGGCACCGGCTTCGTCGGGGACCCCGCCTTGAGCGGGAACCGGGTGAGGCCAAGCGGATTGGCGGCGATCGGCCAGCCTGTCTCCGTCTGCCACCAGTTGTCGACGACGGGGATGTCACGACCGGTCGCCTCGGCGAGGATGTTCGTCGTCCACTCATAGGTATCCGGATCGAGGCGTTCACCGGCGAGGAACGAAGCCCGCAGACTGGACAGGTCGTACTTCTTGATCAGGTCGCCGTTCGGATCTTCCTTACGGACCACGCGCATGGCCGTCGGCGCAGTGAAGTGGACGTTGACCTTGTGGTCTTCGATGATGCGGAAGAAGGTGCCGGCATCTGGGGTGCCGACCGGTTTGCCCTCGAACAGGACCGAGGTGACACCGGCCAGCAGCGGCGCGTAGACGATGTACGTGTGCCCGACGACCCAGCCGACGTCGGAGGCGGTGAACATCGTGTCGCCGGGGTTGAGCCCGAAGAGGCTGGGCATCGAGAATGCCGATGACACTGCGTAGCCGCCGGAATCTCGCACGATGCCCTTCGGTTTGCCCGTCGTGCCGGAGGTGTAGAGGACATAGAGCTCATCGGTGGCTTTGACGGTGACAGGGTCAATGCCTTCAGGCGTATTGGCCAGCAGCTCCGCGTAGTCGAGATCGTTCTCGCCCATCGCGCAGCGATGCTCGTCGCGTTGGACGATGACGGTGAACTCCGGCTTCTTCTCGGCAATGCTGATCGCCTCGTCGACCATGGGTTTGTACTCGAGGACACGGCTCTTCTCAACCCCGCACGAAGTGGAGATCACGGCCTTCGGGGAGGTGTCGTCGATGCGAACGGCCAGCTCGTTGGGGGCGAATCCGCCGAAGACCACCGAATGGATCGCGCCGATGCGGGCGCAGGCGAGCATGGCGATCGCAGCCTCGGGCACCATCGGCATATAGATGATGACGCGATCGCCCTTGACTACGCCCCTGTCCGACAGGGCTCTGGCGAAGCGGGAGACCTCGTCGAGGAGCTCCGAGTACGTGATCGTGCGAATCGTGTCGGTGACGGGCGAGTCATAGATGATGGCTGCCTGATCTCCACGCCCGGCGGCCACATGCCGGTCGACCGCGTTGAAGCACACGTTGAGCTCGCCGTCGGGGAACCAACGATAGATCGGGGCGTTCGCGGCGTCGACGGCGCGAGTCGGCTCGGTGACCCAATCGATGTGGGTCTTCGCCTGGTCGAGCCAGAACTCCTCAGGATCGGCATCGATGGCAGCGATGACATCGTCGTAGCTGGGGGACTGTGCGATCGTGTTCATAGCTCCATTGTGACTCATGGCACAGCTGAGTGCAGGGATGGGAGGGGCCGATTTCCGGGTCAGCGATGGTTGCGCAGGAGGCAGATTTGGTCTATGCAGCCGGATCCGGTCCCCGTGGCAGAAACCGAATTCGAAGTTGGACAGCAGCTGGTCGGCCGTTCGGACTCCGTCTGCATACATTGTGAGGAAGCGGCGCACTAACCCCAGATTGTGTGCGCAGACAAGGCACAATGGGGGCATGAGATATCTTGTTGCCCTGATCATCGGCATTGGCGCCCTGTTCGGCGTCAACGCGTTCGCAGACCTCTTCTCCATGCCACGCCCGTGGAATTCTCTGGCGATGGGCGCCACCGTCGGAATCACGATGGTCATCGTCCTCCTGGTCTGGGAAGTCGTTAAGCCCAGCAATAAGGATGCCGCACCGGCGAAGCCTGCGATGAGTGAGGAGGAGCGTGCGAAGGCACGCGCCGAGCGTCGCTCTCGATTGGCCGCCGAGGCGGGTGTGAGTCTCGACGACACTGATTCCGGCAAGGGCACTACGGAGTCGAAGGCAGATGATGCGGAGACCGAGTCGAAATCTGCCGGTCAGGATGATGCAACTGAAGCGAAGCCGGCCGAGGGCACTCCTGCGGCGGCTGCCCCGCCGAAGCGTTCGGTCAGTGAGGACGAAGAGTCGCCGGAAGCTGACGAGTCCTCGATCGAGGCGGAGCCGGAAAACGGCGGCGAATCACGATACGAGGAGAACACAGGAGACTTGGGTCAGGATCAGCCGGACCAAGATGAGCCGGACCTCCGTGCGGCCGGCGAGCCAGAGACGCTTGCGCCCGATGAGTATGACGAAGAGGCAACGGGGTCATCACTGGAGAGTCCTCCCACCGGAGAACCGGGAATCTCCGTCGACGCACTTGAAGATGCCGAATCGGCAGACACCGATGGAGCCGCCGATGACGATCCCGTCGACGACGAGACCGACTCGACGCGCTGACCAATCCGACGCGCTGAGCGCCGATAGCGCTGAGCGACCCTACTGCGTGTAGTGAGCGGCGAGGAGTTCAAGCCCCTCTTCGATGCTGACCCGCGGCTTCCACCCAAGAACCTCGTAGGTGCGGCGCTGGTCGAACCAGTGCGCCGTTGAGAGCTGCTCCGCCAAGAACCTCGTCAGGGGCGGTTCATCATCATGCTCGCCCAGATCCCATACCTTCTCCACGACCGAACCGGCCACCAGCGCGGGGCCCACGGGGATGCGCATCTTCGGCGCGTGAGCGCCACCGGCGATCGCGATCCGTGACATGAGTTCCCCGATGGGGCGCGGCTGACCGTTCGTGACCACCAACGACTCGCCGTGCGTGGTGGCCACGGCATCAACGGCGGCAACGATCGCCTCGACCGCATTATCGACGAACAGAGCATCGACGAGCGGGGCCCCTGACCCGAGCACCGGCATCCGGCCGGCACGAGCGCGATCGATGACGCGCTCCGTCAGCTGCGTGTCACCAGGACCCCACATGAGGTGCGGGCGCAGGACGAGGACCTTGAAGTCTGTTGAATCGGCTTCCAGAGCAATGAGTTCACCGGCGGCTTTGGTCCGCGCGTACTCACCACGTGCCAGATCGGGGGAGGCAGGACCGGCACCTTCGCCGATGATCGAGTCACCGGTATGGGCCACCGACGGCGACGAGATGTGCACCATTCGCTTCACGCCAGCCGCCTGAGCGGCATCGACGAGAGTGCGGGTGCCGCCGATGTTCACGGCCTCGAACTCACTGGGGTCGCCCATCATGGACACCTTCGCCGCCAAGTGCACAACAGCCTCGGCGCCGGTGAGGGCCTGAGCCACACTGCTCGGGTCGGTAACCGACCCGATGACGTCGTGGGCGCCCGACACAGAGGAGGGGCGACGCTGCAGAGTCGTGACCTCGTGGCCGCCTGTCACAAGCGCACGAGCGACGGACGAACCCAGGAGCCCGGAGGCTCCGGTGACTGTGATCTTCATATGGACTCCTCAGACGGGCGAGATTCAGACCTTGGTGCGCACCGAACCGCCGGACAGGACATGATCGGCCCAATTGGCCAGGCGGGATCGGTCGATCTTCGAATTGTGGCGGATGTCGGTCGGGAACGTGGGAGCGACGAGGACAGCGGTGAGGTCGTGCCCCACGACCTCTGCAACCAGCTCACGCAGCCGAGACGTCAGGTCCAACGGAGCCAGACCTGGGGCGAGATCGGTTCCTTCAGCGTCGAGGACGGCCACCAGCGACTGTGTTCCCGCCGGACCGATGCCCACGATCGACGAGCGGCTGACCTGCGCATCGGAATCGATGAGCGCTTCGAGACCGCCAGGTCCCACCGGTCCGAGAGGTGTGGTGACCACATGCTGCAGACGGCCTTCGAGCCAGACTCGTCCCTCGGCATCGATATGGCCGATGTCGTTCGTCCGGTGCCAGGTCCGACCGTCGAGGTCATCGCGAGCCGAGTCTGCCGTGGTGGCCCAGAGGTTGTCGTAGCCGGACTTGATGTGGGCGGCGCTGACGACGAATTCACCCAAACGGCCCTGCGCAGCGCTGCCCTGTTCCAGCACGTCTGCGGACGCACCGGTGTCATCAATCGGTGCCAATGCCAATTCGACGCCGTCGATGGGGCGGCCCACGCACACGCCGAGGTTGGGTGTGGCATCGGCGGCGGCCACACCGGCACGGTCGATGTCGGTGAGCAAGAGGCCCTCGGTCATCCCATACGGCGAATGGATGCTCGCGTTCGGGAACACCTCGGCGATGGAATCCATCAGCTCCATAGGCACGGGCGCCCCTGCGGAGAGCACAAGTTCGACCCGTGCGCACGCGGCCTTCTGCTCCTCATCCAGCTCAGCAGCAGTGGCCGCGACGTTCTTGTACGCGGCAGGGGAGGCGAAGACCATGGTCGAATGACCGGCGATTATCGCATCGGAGATGGCGCTGGCGGTCAGCGTCTTCGGTTTGGTCACGGACATGTCCGGAGTCACCGAGGTGGCCCCGATGGCCGGTCCCAGAAGGGCGAAAGGTGGGAAGCCGGCGACCAAGCCGGTGCCTTCGCGCACGTCGAAGACTCGGGTCAGCACCGCCGCGAGTGCGGAGATGTCGCCGTGGGTGTAGCGCACACCCTTGGCCGGTCCCGTCGACCCGGAGGTGAAGAGGATCGCCGCATCGTCGGTGGCTGCCGGGAGGGGCAGCTGCGCGTGGTGGGTGGTGCGCGAGAGCGCGGTCAGGCTGGTCTCGACCTTGAACAGCTTGGCCGCCACCGTGCCCAGTGGGGACACTGAGATGCGGCGGCCGGGCCAGTTGAAGGCACGGGCGAGACCGAGTCCCGGCAGCTCTCCGATGATCCACTGCGGATCCGCCGAGGTGGTCGCCCGGGTCATGCCCTTCGGTCCCAGTCCGGCGTCGGCGACGACGGCGACCGCGCCGACCTTCAGACAGGCGTAAAGGGCTGCGGTGAGGTTGTTGCCGGGCGGGACGAGCATGGAGACGCGATCGCCGGGGCGCACGCCGAGTTCGAGCAGTCCGTTGGCGATGCTCGTCGTCACATGCCAGAGGTGGCGCCAGGTGATCTGCTGCGCCGGGTTCTGGGCGAAGTCCACCGAGGCGATCGATTCGTCATCGTGGCGTGCGTCGAGGATCGCGGTCACCCCGCGCGCAGGGGCCGCGGCAGACTCGTCCTTCGAAGCGGGTGCGCGCTTTGCTGTGGCCTCGTTGTCTGCGGCCGATGAATCCGAAGCGGCGTCGGCTCCAGCACCGCGAGCAGGGAACTGTGTCCGCAGCCAGTCAGTGACGACACCGGCCACATCGTAGTCCTCGCTGACCAGGTGTGAGCCCAGCTCGAAGCGGTGCACATCGGCCTGGGACAGACGCTGACGCAGGTCACGCAGATAGCGTTCCAGGAAGACCGGGTCCTTCGGTCCCCACACGAGGAGCGCAGGATGATCGAAGGCCGCGATATCGGCGCCCACACGCTGCAGCTCGGAATAGGACGGGTGGTTCTCATCGACGGGGATGTCGGCGACGAAGCCGCCGATCCCGTGGCGTCGGGAAGAATTCTCATACGGGGACCGGAAGGCGTCCTTGATCTCGGGATCGAGATCGCCGAGGCTCATCGTCACCCGCAGGAATCCGTCCGTGACCACGGTGGCAGTCGGGAGCATGGGCCCGGCCAGTGTGGCTCGCAGCGGTGCAGGGATCGGCGCATCCTCAGGTTGGCGGACGGCCGTGTTGAGGCTGATCGAAGCGGAGACGAGGTCGGTGTTGCGTGCCGCCCATCCCAGGGACAGGACGCCGCCCCAGTCATGTCCGATCGTCACGATCGGATGATCGGAGGACGCGGCGCTGTCTGTGGGTGCGGCACTGCCGGCTGCCTCGGCGAGGAGGGGCGTGACGACGGCGTCGAAGTCGTCGATGCGCTGGGACATGCGGCGCACCTCGGCGCCGTGGGGAGTCGGCAGCGACTCATGGGCCAATCGTTCGGAGTAGCCCATGTCGAGCTGATCGGGGGCGATGAGCCGCCACACGCGACCGCCGGCGCGAGCCGTGTCCACGGTCGCCTGGGCAAGGTGTCGCCACAGGTACGACCAGGTCGGGTTGCCGTGCAGGGCAAGGATCGTGCCGCTCGGTTCGAGCCCTTCGGCACGGAGTACCTCAATGGTGTCGAGGACGTGGAAGGAATGCGGTCCCGCGGGTGTCGTGGCCTCGACGATTCGGGACCAGGCGGGGTCCCACTCGGGCAGCTTCGGGGGAGCCTGAGCCGGCCGTGCAGGAAATCTCATTGAACCTCTACCACTCGATTTCGGTCATTGCGGTGTTGAGCCCGGATCCGACTCCCATACACAGGATCCGATCGCCGGGTTTGAGGCTTGATGCCTCACGGGCGAGCGTGATCGGCAGGGATGCCGGTCCCACATTGCCCAATTCGGGATAGGTGACCGGAATTCGCTCGGAGTCGAGATTCGCGGCCTTCTTGATCGAGTTCACGTGTACGTCGGAGACCTGATGCATGACGTAGCGATCCATCTCGCGCCAGTTCCAGCCGTCCTCATGGGCTTCCTCCCACGCGGCGACGACGAGTTCCATACCACCGGCCAGCAGACCCTTGGTGTCGGTGAACATGCCGTTATGATCGCCCACGCACAGTGCGTGATGCTGGGTCGCGGCGCGGGTGATGCCGCCGAGGATGCGGTGGCCTTCCGGGTGTTTGTCCGCCGGTCCCAGGACCGCGGCGGAGGCGCCGGATCCCAGTGTGAGGGAAGCGAACTCGTTGAGGTATTCCTCACGGCTGATGCCCTCTCGGGTGAGCCGTCGCAGGGTAGCCTCCTGGACTCGGGAGGCGTCTTCGCCAGCGACGACGAGGGCGTATTCGATCTGCCCCGCGTCGATCATGCTCGCGGCCAGGGTCATGCCGTTGACGAACCCGAGGCAGGCGTTGGCGATGTCGAAGTTCATCGCCTGAGAACCAAGACCGATTCCGGCGTGAACGCCGACGGCTACGGAGGGCTCTAGGTGTTCACGCGTGACAGAGGTGTTGACCATCAGTCCGATGGAGTCGGGGGAGACCCCCGACTCTTCCAGGGCCTTCTTACCTGCGGCGATCGCACCGTCGGCGAACTGACTCGGCTGATCCCAGTTGCGCCGGGCATAGACACCGGCGACACGCTGGAGGAGTCCAGTGGGCAGGTTGAGGGTGGACAGGGTATCGGCGAGGCGCTCGTCGAATTCTTGAGAGGTCACTTCGTTCGGGGCGAGGATCTCGGTCAGGCCGAGAAGCGCCACGTTCGAGTGCCGGAATGTTGCGTTGCCATTCGCCAATTGAGGTTCTCATCCCTTTGCGGGTTGTGCGTCGTCTGCTGAGGGCCGATGCGACGCACCTTTGAGGCGTGCCACGACGGAGGAAGTCCGGAGACTATCTTATATCCCTCAGGCTGAATAGTTACTTAACGAGTGAACCAGGTGAAACCGTCGTAGGCCATTCCGGTCGCGCAGAGGACCGCGATCCCGGCCAAGATGATCGACGTCACCGTGTGCGAAACCTTCGAGGACTGGAAGCGAACGGCCCGCGAATGGGACATAGGACGGTCGGTGACGAAGCGTCCGAACTGGACGAAGATGCGCCAGTCCATGACGTCGATGAGGGACTTCGCCGCCAGTGTGAAGACGATGATGCAGCCGATGCCCATGAGGAGCAGGAAGATGAAGCCCATGAACCCGAATTCGCGGAAGAAGTCGACGACGCGGTCGGCGATGGCAGTGGCGAAGCCGGTGAACCCTTCGCTGAAGGGCAGCGCGTCGAAGGAATCGGTGATGCGGCCCAGAGTGAAGCCGTCGCGTTCGGTCCGCTCTGCGCCGATGAACATGGCGACAGCGGCGGCAAGGGCCACGAGGAGGTTGATGATCGTGATCGTCGAATTGTCGGGCCAGAATTCGAGGGACTTCAGCGTGTAGGTCGACGCCAACGCCACGCAGATGATGGCGCCGGCCAGGGCGCCGACCGTGGCGGGAAGGAGCAGATTGTTGAAGAACACGAACGCGATGACGGCGATGAGGGCGGCGCCGAAGATATAGGTGAACACCGCCAGCGTGTCACCGTTCGAAGAGGTGGCCGCGCGACGGTTCGCTTCGACCATCTGCCCCGACTGCCCGATATTGTCCCGCAGTTCTGCCTTCGTGGCACGCGTATCGGTGTCGGCTCCGGTCGCGGGCAGCACGCGGGTCTCGTCCTCGGGTATGCCGTAGACGCGGTTGGGCTGATCATAGGCCTGCGTCGACTGGTTGTACGCCCGAGTCGACTGGTCGTAGGAGCCGCCTCGCGGTCGAGCCCCCGGGCCGGTGCCCTGCTGGCCATAGCCCGGCTGACCGTAGCCGCCCGGGCCGTAGCCCTGCTGCTGTGGCGCCTGTCCGGCCTGGGGTCGACGCTGCGGAGCCGGCTGCCATCTGCCGATCCGAGACGCGATGAGGTAGACGATGAGGACGACGAGTGCCGCGAGGACTCCGATTGAGATGCTGGCGCCGAGCTCGCTCATGAGGGACTTCCTGGGGATGGACAATGATGGTCGTGTGCTCAGTCTATGGAGGAACGGAGCGGTAATCACGTTCACACAGATGTCGTGCCGCGACTGTAGGGTGAGATCACGACCTGACCCGAGCTCTCAAGCAGTGGGGTCCGCCCAGCATTCGAAGGAGAATCGCGATGAGCAACGCCCAGGCATTCACAACAGCGGCCATGCCCCTTGACCAGCAGATCGTCCTTGTCACAGGTGCCGGACGCGGAGTGGGATCATCGATTGCGAAGGCCTTCGCACATGAGCAGTCAGCGCTCGTCATCAACTACCGCTACTCCGCTGAAGCAGCCGAGGAACTCGCCGAGGCGGTCCGTGCTCGCGGTGGGCGTGCAGTGGCGATCGAGGCCGATGTCACCGACTCAAGCGCCGTCGACGCCCTGTTCGCCGCCGCGCACGCCGAATTCGGCGCTCCTGTGTCGACGGTGGTCAACAATGCTCTCGTCGACTTCTCCTTCAACGGAGAGGAGCGGCAGCCGGCAGACGAAATCGACTTCTCCGATTTCACCGACCAGTTCCGTGGAGCCGTCGGGGCCGCGCTCAACACCGTGCAGGCAGCGATGAGTGGATTCCGCGAGATCGGATCGGGACGCGTCATCAACATCGGGTCCAACCTCGTGCAGAACCCCGTCGTGCCCTACCACGACTACACCGCGGCCAAAGCCGCTCTGCTGTCGCTGACCAGGACCTTCGCCAAGGACCTCGGACCCTCGGGAGTCAGAGTCAACATGGTCTCCGGTGGGCTGCTGCGCACGACCGATGCCTCCTCGGCGACTCCGGAAGAGGTCTTCGACCAGATTGCGGCGCAGACTCCGCTGGGCCACGTGACAACTCCGGAGGAATTCGCCTCGGCGGTGGTGTTCTTCGCATCCCCGGCTTCGCGGGCGGTGACGGGACAGAACCTCGTCGTCGACAACGGTCTGGTGATGGGCTGAGGCGACTGGGGTCACACTCGGTCGAGGAACGCCAGACTGCGGTCGAGGAGCAGCTGTGCGCTGTCCTCACGGTAGTCATCGACCAGTGGGTCGCTGAACAGATGGCTCCCGCCGGGGTAGAGGAAATACTCCGCCCGTGCTCCCGCTCGCGCGGCCGACTCCATCAGAGTCTGCGGCGCACCTGAGTCTCTCCACTCATCATCGACGGAGAAGTGGATCTGGACGGGCACATTCCCCTGCCACCGAGTCGGCTTGGGGAAGCCGCCGCCGTGGAAGAGGAGCGCACCGCGTGCACGCGAATCGTTCTTGCCCATCTGCTGGGCGATGCCGGCCCCGAGTGAGAGACCGGCGAAGACGATCTCATCCGGCAGATCAGCACATGCCGCGGCAACCCGGTCGACGAGCTGCGAGAACCCGACCTCCTGTGAGTGACCGACCCCCGCCTCGGCGGTGGTGAACGTCCGTCCTTCGTAGAAGTCGGGGGTGACGACGGTGTGCCCGGCGGCGGTGTAGCGACCGGCGATGGCTTCCATACCGGGAGTCTTGCCCAGTGCGGAATGGAGCAGAACGAGGGTTGTCATGGCTGTCTCCTGTTTCGTCAGTTGAATGCAGCCGAGCCGCATCGCGACAGGAGCCGCAGCGGCTCGGCTGCCTCAGTGGCCGTGGCTCGACCGATCCAGCGGCCGTGGCTCATGTGTCTCAGCGGCTGTGACCGTGTGGAATGGCGAAGGAATCGGCGCGTGCCGTCGCCCAATCATCGGCCCACGAATCGGGAGCCCCGTTGAGCAGTTCGCCGGGCTTGAGCCAGTCGTAGAGTCTGGCATAGGACCACGACTCGGACGCCGAGACATTGCGGCGCAGCATGGTCGGCTCCAACTCATCCGGGTGCGTTGCCCCCATCGAAGCCATCAGGCGCACAGCCTCGGCGACGGTGCCCTCGTGGTAGTTCTTCACTCGGGTCGACTTATCGGGCACATCGATGGCACGTGCCCGGCGAGGATCCTGCGTGGCCACGCCGACGGGACATTTGCCCGTGTGGCAGGCCTGGGCCTGGATGCAGCCGACGGCCATCATCATGGCGCGGGCGGAGTTCGTGAAGTCCGCGCCCTGGATGAGGCGTTTGACGATGTCGGAGCCGCTCGCGATCTTTCCGGATGCGCCGATCTTGATCCGGTCGCGTAGACCCGAACCCATGAGCGCGTTGTGCACGATCATCAGGCCCTGCGTCAGCGGCAGGCCGACATGGTCCTCGAACTCCAGGGGTGCTGCGCCCGTGCCGCCTTCGGAACCGTCGACGATGATGAAGTCGGGGGTGATCCCGCTTTCGACCATCGCCTTGCAGATGGCGAGGAATTCGGTGCGCGAGCCCACACAGAGCTTGAAGCCGGCAGGTTTACCGCCGGAGAGCTCACGCATCTTCGCAATGAACTGCAGGAGTTCGATCGGTGTGGAGAACACGCTGTGGTTCGGTGGGCTGATACAGGTCTTGCCGACGGGGATGCCGCGGATCTCCGCGATCTCTTCGGTCACCTTCGGGCCGGGGAGGACACCGCCGATGCCGGGCTTCGCGCCCTGTGAGAGCTTGAGAGAGACCATTTTGACCTGTGGATCCTGGGACTTCTTGGCGAAGATGTCCGGATCGAAAGTACCTTCGGGGGTCCTGGCGCCGAAGTAGCCGGTGCCGATCTCCCAGATCAGATCGCCACCGAATTCCTGGTGGTAGGGCGAAATGGATCCTTCTCCGGTGTCATGGGCGAAGCCACCCATGGCGGCACCCTTGTTGAGTGAGCGCACCGCGTTGTGGCTCAGTGATCCGAAGCTCATGGCCGAGACGTTGAGCAGGGAGATGTCATAGGGCTGGGTGCAGTCCTCACCGCCGATGCGCACGCGTGGGGGAGTCGGAGAGTTGGTGATCGGAACCGCGGAATGCATGAGGGCCTCATAGCCCGTGCGGTTGACGTCGTGCTCGGTGCCGAAAGCATGCTCGGAGTGCTTGCCCTTGGATCGTTCGTAGATCGTCGTACGGGTATCGCGGCTGAACGGGCGGCCGTCCCAGTTGCGTTCGATGAAGTACTGCTGAATCTCGGGACGGATCGATTCCAATAGGAACCGTGCATGGCCGGCGATTGGATAGTTGCGCAGAATCGAATGTTTCTTCTGGGTCACGTCCCAGGCGGCAAGGGCGCCGAGCCCGAGGGCTGAGACGGCTGCGGCGGCACGAGCCATCTTCCTTCCAGTCGAGTGACCGGTGACCAGATGA
The DNA here is from genome assembly GCF_014897485.1 of Brevibacterium sp. FME37. Taxonomy (NCBI): domain Bacteria; kingdom Bacillati; phylum Actinomycetota; class Actinomycetes; order Micrococcales; family Brevibacteriaceae; genus Brevibacterium; species Brevibacterium sp. FME37. The sequence goes on along the minus strand of NZ_JABUYE010000007.1, from coordinate 85,813 downwards.
ACCCTGGGGAACTTATTTTGCATTGAGCCTCTTCGGTCGGTACTTGATGCGAGCCTAGACCGAGAACGCGGGGATTTCAGGAAAGGGTGGGCTAAATTTCAGAACAGCTGCGCCAGCAGTGCCGGGAGCAGCGAATCGAGCTGGAGCGAATAGCCGACGATGAGGAGGAACCCGGTGGTGATCCACGCGGCTTCCTTTCCGGTCTCATAGCCACGCAGGTGAGCACGGTTATAGCGAAGACCGCCGGCCATGACGATGACGAGGTCGACGATCCACCACAGACCCAGCCCGCCCAAGGTCAGAAGCTTGAGCCCGCCGGTGGCGAAACGTCCCGTGTAGAAACGGTCGGCGCCGAGGAATCCTAATGCCAGTGACAGGATCCAGGTGACGAGGAAGGAACGGTTGGCGCGCTCCGGTGCGGCTTCGGCCTCAGCATCCGGTCGGTTCCGCCAGTCCGGTTGGTCCCGTTGGGCAGAGGAGTCGATGGGAGGCAGGTCGGGGGCCAGAGATGGCACGGACATGGTGTGCTCCTTCTCGTGCTTGCCGCTCTCCGTGATGCGATCGAAGCGATGCGGAGAGCCGGGGGATGGGCGTCAGGTGGGGGACCTGAGTACAGCCTAGGAAACCCATGGGTGTGAGCGCATTGGGGTTTTCCCCAATGTCGACATAGCGTTGGTTCCATGAGCACAGGTGAACCGAGCGCGACGAGTACTCGGCGAACCATCGTTGCAGTCTTCTTGGCTGGAGTCTCGGTCTTCCTTGTCCTCTACGAGACGCAGGGGCTTCTCCCCGCCATCCGCGGTGCCTACGACGTCGACGCTCCGACTGCGAGTCTCACGGTCTCGGCCACCAACGTCGCCATGGCGGTCTTCCTCATCCCGTTCTCCATGCTCGCCCCGCGTATCGGGCATGCCAGACAGATCGCCGGCGGCGTGGTCCTGGCCGCGCTGCTGGCACTCATTCTGCCCTTCATGCCGAGCCCCGAACTGCTCATCGCCGTCCGCTTCCTCCAAGGTGTGGCGATCGCTGCGGTACCGGCCACCGCGATGGCCTATCTGTCGCTGCGCCTGCCGGCGGCGGCGCTGCCCGGAGCGATCGGCGTCTACATCGCCGGCAATACGATCGGTGGGCTCTCCTCGCGGCTGCTGACCGGCCTTGCCGCGGAGATCCTCGGCTGGCACGGCGGACTGGCGTTCACCGCAACAGTGTCCCTGCTCTTCGGACTCATCGTCGTCTGGCTGCTCCGCCATGACCTCTTCACGACGTCGAAGTCCGAAGCCGCTCGGGCGGCTGCCGAGGCTGGGCCGAAGTCCTCGGCAGCCGCGCAGCCCTCGGCTGATGCGCACACCGCATCACCACCTCGGCGAGCGATCATTCCACTGGGATCGGGGCTGTGGCGGATCTATCTCACCGGATTCCTCTGCATGCTCGTCTTCGGCGGGTCCTTCACGATGCTCGGCACCCGGCTGCAGCAGGATCCCTGGCGACTGAGCGAAGGCGCGGTCGCCCTGTTCTTCCTCATCTACCTCGTCGGCACCGTCGTCACCACGTATTACGGCCGACTGGCCACAAAACTCTCGCGCACCTCGCTGACGCTGATCGGGATGGTCACGGCGCTCATCGGTGCCGGGCTCACCCTCGTGGACTCCTTGAGCGTGATCATCATCGGCATGTCCCTGCTCACCGGGGGCTTCTTCCTCGGGCACACGGGAGCATCCGCGGCAGCGAGCGCCTCCCGTCCCGGAATCGACTCCACTCGCTCGGCGGCCATCTACCTCACCGTGTACTACCTGGGCACCAGTTTGGGCGCGTGGCTGTCGGCGGTCCTGTTCACCGATTTCGCGTGGCCGGGTGTGGCGTTCATGTGCATGAGCGCCCTGTTCGCGGTTCTGATCTTGACCCTGACCGGGGCTTCGGTAGGGTTCAAGAAGCGCAGCTGATCAAACGTTCAGCTTAAGAACCGGAGGACCTCATGCCCCACGCAGCACATTCGAATGTCACCTATGCGATCGAGCGGGGCGTCGCCCATGTGGAGATCGACCGCGCTGAGAAGCTCAACTCGCTGACTAGAGAGGTGTTCGAAGACCTCGTCGAGGTCGGCCTCGCGCTCAAGGAATCGACTGAGGTCAGGGCTGTCGTGCTCTCCGGTCGAGGACGTGCCTTCAGCGCCGGTCTGGACTTCACCGAAATGTCCCGGCTCGCCGACGAGGGCACCGCCACCACCGAGACCGGTACCGAGACCTCGTCCACCGCCGAGGCGGGTGCGGGGAATGCCTCATCGACCGGTGGCACCGTTGACGTGGGTGAGCGCCTCGGGTCCGCTCGCGCACTGGCTCAGAAGGCCGTGCACGTCTGGTCTCTGATCGAGGTTCCCGTCATCGCCGGGCTCAGAGGCCCGGCCCTCGGCGGCGGAATGCAGATTGCTCTGGGTACCGACATCCGCATCGCCGGTCCTGACGTCCAACTCTCGTTGATGGAGATCAAATGGGGGATCATCCCGGACATGTGCGGAACTCAGCTGCTGCCGCGCCTGGTCGGTCCCGGAATGTCGAAGAAGCTCATCGCCACCGGTGAGGCCGTCGGAGCCGAGGAGGCACTGCGGATCGGGCTCGTCGAAGAACTGGCCGAGGACCCAGTTGAGCGAGCACTCGAACTCGCCGGCGATATCGCTGGGAAGTCACGCTCGGCTCTCGTGTGGGTGAAGAAGCTCGTCGACCTCTCCTATGAGGCCGATCTGACCACGGGCCTCGATGCGGAGCAGGAGGCGCTCGCCTCACTCATCGGCACCGACGAACAGCGCCAGGTCGTACAGGAACGTCTGGCCGCCATGGCCAAGCGATCGAAGGGCTGACGAACAGTGGGCTGACGAACAGTGGGCCGGCGGCCAGCGGTTCAGCTGTGACGTTGGGCTGCAGTTCAGCCGTGTTTGCCGGGGAACTCCGGGCGGACCGGGTCGATGTTCCGGTCGGATCCGACCGCCTCGGCGACGGTGGCGAAGGTGTCGAGTTCGCGCAGGAGCACAAGTGTCGGACGCATCAGTTTGAGACGTTCCTCGGCCTCGGCGGTGAGGAGTTCGCGCACCGACATCCATTCGCTCGAATGTGCCTCGGTGGTCTGATGATGGGCCGACTCAAGGACGCCGCCTGCGAGCACGTAGAAGTAGGTGTCGAAGCGTTTCGGCCGTCCGACCGGGGTGACCCAGTTCGCCCACGGCTTCAGCCCGGAGGGATCGAGCACGGCTCCGGTCTCCTCTTCGACCTCACGCACGGCGGTGGCCAGCAGGACGCGCCACCCATCGCTCACCTCGGCGATGGTGGAGTCCTTCCACGCCGCCTGATGACTCTGCGGGTCGGGGACCTCGATGGATGCTGCGGTCTGCTCATCGATGGGATCGACGCGACCGCCGGGGAAGACGACGACACCGGCGGCGAAGTCCATCGTCGACACGCGATGCTGGACGAAGACCTCGAGTCCGGTGCTGCCATCGCGGATCATGAGCACGCTCACGGCGGGCTTGATCGGCACCGCACTCGGATCGGGCACATCGGGGCCGCGGCTGGAGGAGTCGGCGAGGTCCGAACGGTCGGACCCCTCGGGGGAGATATCTCGAATCACTGTCAGCACCCTCGCTTCTGTGTCTGGTCGTCACCTCCCATTATGACGCTGAGGACTGCACCGGGCGGAGGCGGGGTGCGGTAGGGCCCGGTCGGGGAGGTGCCGGGGCGATCAGCTGAGCGAACATGCGGCAGGATACGATGGAACCAGAGCAGAACGACGGCGAATTTCTCAGGTCGACTTGAGCGCTGGAGTTTAAGAATCGGCGCACGGCACCGGGCGTCGAGAGCCCGCAGACCGGAAGAGTGCGGAAATGAGCGGACTGGAGATCTATCCTTTCTTCACGATCGACCAGGCGTGGCCCAACTGGCTGATATTCACGCTCCTGACTGTCGATATGATCATCCGCATCGTCGCTCTGGGCTGGATTCCGCACAACCGCAGACCTTCTGTCGCCCTCGGCTGGCTGCTCGCGATCTTCCTCCTCCCCTACCTCGGAATTCTCGCTTTCCTGCTGCTCGGCTCCGCCAAGCTGCCGAAGCGGCGGCGGGACAAACAGCTGCTTGTCAACGACATCTTCCGTGATCAGACCGATGACCAGGCGATCATCGGCGACTTCGCCCACATGCCCGAGCCTCTGAGCACAGCGGCACAGCTGAACTACGATCTGGGTGCTCTGCCGATGACGCATGGCAACTCCTTCGAGCTCCAGACCGACAACCACGCGTGCATGGAGGCGATGGCCGATGAGATCGACGCGGCCACGAGATTCGTCCACTTCGAGTTCTACATCGTCGCCATCGATGACACGACGAGGCGGCTCCTCGAATCGCTGCTGGCCGCGCATGAGCGCGGGGTGGAGGTCCGAATCCTCATCGACCATCTGGGCTCACTGGGATATCCGGGCTACTCGGAACTGGTCAAAAGGCTCAACTCCTCCGGAGTGGCATGGCGTCGAGCCCTGCCGATCCGCCCCTGGAAGGGCGAGTACCAGCGGCCCGATCTGCGCAACCACCGGAAGATCCTCGTCGTCGACGGATCCGTCGCCTTCACCGGCTCCCAGAACATCATCGACCGGTCCTATAATAAGCGACGCAACCGGCGGAAGGGCTTCCAATGGATGGACCTATCGCTGAAATGCACCGGCCCAGTCGTCGATGAACTCGATGCTGTCTTCATCACGGACTGGTATTCGGAGACTGGAGAGTTCTTCGAAGAATCGTCCGAAGGGGAACTTCAGGCTCCGCAGAACGGTGGCATCCAGGCGCAGGTGGTGCCCTCGGGGCCAGGATTCGAAGATGAGAACAATCTGCGCCTGTTCAACCACCTCATCTACAACGCGAACCGCAGCGTCGTCGTCTGCTCACCGTACTTCGTGCCCGACGAATCGCTCATGCATGCGCTCACGACCGAGGCCCGGTCCGGAGTCGACGTGCGCCTGTATGTGGGAGAGACAAGCGATCATTGGGTCACGCAGCGGGCCCAGCAGTCCTATTACGCCGATCTGGTGCGGGCCGGAGTCCGGATCTTCTTGTATCACGCACCTACCGTCCTGCATTCGAAGTTCCTTCTCATCGACGATGAAGTCTCGATCATCGGGTCTTCGAACATGGATGAGCGCTCGTTCGCAATGAACATGGAGGTCACCATGTTCATCGTCGACAAGGAATTCACCCAGCGCATGTATGACCTCGAAGCGGAGAAATATACTCCGAACTCTGTCGAGCTCGACGCAGACGAGTGGAACGATCGACCGCTGCTGAACAAGTATGTAGAGAACGTCGCCAGGCTCACGAGCTCGCTGCTGTGAGTTCGTGATCGCGTGATGGACTGCGCCGGAAATGACAACGTTCCCGCACACTGATCCAGTGTGCGGGAACGTTGTCGCCTACCGCCGACGGCTGCAGGACAGTCGCCGAGCGGGTCAGCCGCCTATCTGCGTAGGCGAGAGCCTCGGTGCGAGTGTCTCAGATAAAGGTATTCAGGCGTCTTCGGAGAGCCCGGATGGGCCTTCGTCGTCGATGTCGCGCATGGGATCAGCGATGACATCGTCCTTGACCTCTGGGCCACCAGCGGACTTGCTGCCTGATGTGCCGGCGGACTTATTGCCTGCAGCGCTTGCGCCGGTTCCGGTGCCGGTTGAACCGGATCCTGCTGCGGAGTTGACTTTGTCGGCTGCGGTCTGGACAGCATCGGCGACGGCTGGCGACTTGTCGCGAATCGACTGGTTGGCCTTTTCGACGGTGTCCTGCACTCGCGGATCGGTCCAGAGATCCTGGGCCTGGGCCTTGAGCTTTTCGTAGCTCTGACGCCCGGTGCGTGATCCGAGTACGTAACCGACTCCCAGACCAGCCAGGAGAATCAAACGCTTCTTCATCTTCCTGCTCTCCTTTTCAGCTTGCCGTGACTGCATTCGACACTGTCGAGTGCTCAGACCAACGTTGAGCGTCGGTCGATTGCCTCGGTATTGTGCCCTGGTTCTCCACCTTATACTGCAGATGGTTCCGGAGTGAAAGAATATCGTCTCAGATTTGTGGAGTGGATACAGTATTTCGGCGCTCAGCTCACCGTCGGCTGCTGCTGGGTGATGCAGTGGATTCCGCCTCCCCGGGCATAGAGTTCGCGCGCATCGACGCCGACGACCTTGCGTCCCGGGTACACCTTCTCAAGCACGGACACCGCCTCGGCGTCCATCGGGTCGTCGAAGGTGCAGGCGATGACCCCGTTATTGGTGACGAGGTGGTTGACGTAGGAATAGTCGACCCAGCCCTCATCATCGCGCAGCACCTCAGGAGCGGGAATCGCCACGACCTCGAAGGGCTGTCCCTCGGCAGTGGTCTCCGCGGTGAACTGGGTCTTGAGCGCCTGAGAGAATTCGAAGTCCGGGTGTTCGGGATTGCGCTGATCGTGGATGAGGACGACCCCGGGGCTGGGCATGGCTGCGACGATGTCGACGTGACCGCGGGTGCCGAAGGTCTGATTGTCGCGGTGGAGGCCGTGCTCGAGCCAGATGACCTTCTTGGCCCCGATCGTGCGGGCGAATTCGGCTTCCACATCGGCCTCGGTCAGGTCGGGGTTGCGTCCCGGATCCAACTGCACGCTGCGCGTGGCCAGCACGGTGCCCTGCCCGTCGACGTGGATTCCGCCGCCTTCGTTGCGCAGTTGGGAATCGATGATCGGGACCCCGGCCTGGTTCGCAACGTAGCGGCCGATGTGCTGATCGTGATCCCACGTCGCCCACTCCTGAGCGCCCCAGCCGTTGAAGACCCAATCCACTGCGTGCAGCGCTCCGTCGTCGTCGACGACGAAGCTCGGACCGATATCGCGCATCCAGGCGTCGTCGAGTTCGGCATTGACGACGGTGATCGGATGAGTGATCCCCTCGCCGAGGTGGTGGCGGGCATTGTCTGTCTGCGACGTCGAGACGACGACCGTCACCGGGGTGAACTCGCTGGTGGCACGTGCCACTGCGGCCCAGGTGCGGCGGGCCGCCTCGGCCTCTTCCTCGGTGTCGCCTAAGGCGTAGCCGGAGGACGGGAACGCCATCCAGATGCGATCGTGGGCAGCTGTTTCCGCGGGCATGTGAAACGTCATCGTTCATCCCTTCGAGTCTGACTGGTTTGTCCCGAGTGTAGCGAGGTTCTGCGCTTGGAGGTCAACGGATTCCGCACCACCCCGGGCGGTGAAAGATGAGCCCGTATAGTCTGGCGTGGAGGACAGAGCGCCTGGAAATGAGGGCTTTGACGCGCCATGGGAGGCAACACGTGGAACAGCAGGATCTGCAGGAATTGTTCGGTCGGACTGGGACCGGTCCGCTCGCGGGAGTGGTCGTCGCCGACTTCTCACGTGTGCTGGCAGGGCCCTACGCGACGATGATGCTTGCCGACCTCGGTGCCACGGTCATCAAGGTCGAGGGCAGGGCCGGTGACGATACACGGCACTGGGCGCCACCTCGGCGAGGCGATGATGCGACGTATTTCCTCACGGCGAATCGGAACAAGCAGTCCGTGGTCCTCGATTTCAAGGACGAGGAGGAGCTGGGCCTGGCACAGGAGCTGGCGCGGCGAGCCGACATCCTGGTGGAGAACTTCAAGGCCGGGGGACTGGCGAAGTACGGGCTCGACTATGACACCGTCAAGAGCGAGAACCCGAGCATCATCTATGCCTCGGTGACCGGATTCGGGCGCGACAACCCGCAACCCGGCTACGATCTGCTCATCCAGGGACTGTCCGGTTTCATGAGCGTCACCGGATCGCAGGAATCGGGCCCGGTGAAGGCCGGTGTGGCCGTCGTCGACGTGTTCACCGGTCTGCACACGACGGTCGGAATCCTCGCGGCGCTGGCCCACCGCAAGGACACCGGCGAGGGCCAGCTGGTGGAGACGAACCTCTTGTCCTCGGCGCTGTCGGGGCTGGCGAACCAGACCTCGGCGTATGTGGCCGGCGGCGTCGTTCCGCAGGCCATGGGCAACGCCCATCCGAGCCTCTACCCCTACCAGCCGATGCCCACGGCCGAGGGCCAGATCATCATCGCCGTCGGCAACGACAACCAGTTCCGGTCGCTGGCCGGTGAGCTGGGCCATCCCGAATGGGCCGAGGATGAACGCTTCGCGAACTTCTCAGACCGCAACGAGAACCGCGCCGAACTCGAGCCCGAACTCATCGAGGCATTGAGCCAGAAGACGAACCAGGAATGGTTCGACATCCTGTCCGCAGCCGGCCTGCCGTGCGCCCCGATCAACACAATCGCCCAGGGTGTCGACCTGGCCGCCTCGATGGGACTCGAGCCCGTCGCCGAGGCAGGGGCCGGGGATCGTGTGATCCCGACGGTGGCCAACCCGATCCGCATGTCCGAGACGCCTCCCAGCTACGATCTGGCACCACCGCAGTTGGGGGAGAGCACCGAAGCGGTCAAGGACTGGCTGCGCATCCGACGCTGAGAGCAGTCATTTCACCGTCATGGGCTCAGTCATGCCTTCGGTCATGTTCTGAGTCGTGTTCCGAGCTATGTCCAGTGGTGTCCGGGCTGAACTTCCGGATTCACTGACGTACCCTAGAGTCTGTATGAATGCACCCTAGTCACTGGGGAGATCCTGAGCAGTCCATTTCTGGTCACGGCGGATTTCGCGTAGTGGCGCACCAGATTCCAGGACTGAGATGGACACAGACAAGACTGAGACGAATGCCGTCAAGCGGCCGGTCGTCAAACGCGTGCTGATGGTTGTGGCCATGCTGCTGACCGCGTTTCACCTGCTCGCAAGCTTCCTTTGGATCGCTCCGTCGTCGACGGCGCGGGAGGTGATTCCGGGGAACCTTCTCTCCGAGTACATGATCCCACTGTGGGGCCAGTCGTGGAGCGTCTTCGCTCCCGAGCCGATCAACGGTGACTACTACTTCGATGTTCGCGCGGTCGTGAAGACTCCTGACGGTGGTGAAGAGGTCACGGATTGGGTGCGCGCCACCGACGTCGAACTCGACCATTCGACCTACAAGCTGTTCCCACCCCGCTCGGCCGGGCTGGGTGTCGGGGTCGCCTCTGACATCAAGGGGTCGTGGGAGGACCTTCCCAACGACCAGAAGGCGATCGTCAAGCTCGATTACTTCAAGGGCTCTGACTCCGTTGACCGCCTGACGTCGAAGTTGGGAGAGTACGACGATCCCGATAACGCCGTCACCGGATACCTGAAGAGCGAGCACCTGGCTACGGCCTATGCGACGCAGGTGGCCAAGGCGATCTGGGGTGAGGACGTCCAGCGCGTCCAGTACCAAGCGGCCCGACAGAATGTTGTGCCGTTTGCGCAGCGCAACAACGGCGACGCGAAACGGCCGAAGATCCAGCCGGTGCCGGTCGGGTGGCGAGCACTGGTGACCGAACCACACCAGTCCGATGAGGAGTTCGCGAAGTACTTCTGTGCCTCCGACAAAGTGAGGTGCGCAGGTGAGCAGTGACAGGAACACTCGGGTCAAGGGTGAAGAGATCGACGTGGACGAAACAACCTCGGAGAAGGCCGTGTCCAAGAAGAAGCTGAGCTCTGAGTCGGGGGCGACCTCTGATTCGGCGGCCGATTCCCATTCGGGTGCGACTTCCTCTTCGGGAGTGGATTCCCATTCGCGGGCGGACTCGAACGAACGTATTCCAGTCACTTCCCGCGTACTGGGAAAGATCTCTCAGGGCTGGGATTGGCTAGAGGAGATGCTCACCGGTCGCTTTCACGCGACCTACGGCCTCGCGGTGACCCGTATCCTCATCGGCTTCACCGGACTCGGGCTTCTGCTGACGAACTTCAACGCCCGGCACTATGCCTTCGGCGTGGGCAGCGCCTGGAACGGCGAGATCGCTGAACCCAAGAGCGACTTCCCGAACATCTGGCTGTTCTCACTCTTCCACCGTGCAGTGACGAATCCGCCGCTGTTCACCGCCATGATCCTCGGTCTGGCCATACTCGCCGTCGTCATCATCCTCGGCTGGCGGACTCGCATCGTTCTGCCGTTCTATCTTGTCCTGTGGGTCAGCTACATCGAGCTCAACGACGGGGCCGGCGATCAGGGCGACAATGCGTATCGCATGTTCATGATCGCCATGCTCTTCGCAGACACCACCCGCCGGTGGTCACTGGATGCCAGGCGCAAGAAGAAGCAGAACCTGAAGTTCCCCGAGACCGATGGCGGCAGCTTCCGCTGGGTCCTCATCATGGCCAACAACTTGGCGATCGTCGTGCTGGCCTTCCAGGTCTGCGCGATCTACATGTCGGGTGGTCTGTACAAGGCCGGCGGCGCTGCTTGGCAGCACGGATTCGCGGTGTACAACCCGTTGCACACCCAGCAGTTCGGAACCTGGCCTGTGCTCTCGGATCTCATGACCGCCTGGGGGCCGATGGTTGTGGCCATCTCCTGGGGCTCGGTTCTGTTCCAGTGCGCGTTCCCATTCATGCTGTTCAACAGGTACACGCGAATCGTGGGGCTGGTGGGTATCCTCTCCTTCCACCTGGGAATCGCCCTGTTGATGGGGCTGCCCTGGTTCTCGCTGACGATGATCGCCGTCGATGCCATCTTCATCCGTGATCGCAGCTTCGAAAAGGTCCACAGACTCGTGAGCCGCTGGTGGACGTCGACGACCGAGGGCATGGAACGCGCGAAGGTGAAGTCCTCGAGCTGACCGCGTACACGCCGCTCGGTCGTAGCACCCACTGTTCGTGAGCGCCCGCTGTTCGTGAGCGAAGTCGGAATATCAACTGTCGAAGTCAGGCTGAGCTGGTTTGCAACCAACTCAGCCTGACTTCGACAGTTGCGAGGTGCCTGCACACCCCGCTTCGGCTGCGCACACGACCGATCCGCGCCGTCACAACGCCGCGTCCAGGCGCTGCACCCCACGCGCCCCAGCGCATCGACGGCGCCCTAACTGCTCGCGGAGTGCATCCCGTCTGCTTCAGTCTGCGGAACAGTACACAGGTTGCAACCCGTGTACTGTTCCGCGAACTGAGGCGTTTCTGTAGTTTGAACGCTGTCAGAGGGCACCAACGCTACGGGCACCTCACAGCACCCCGCGGAGTATCACCGCTTCGGGCGCAGCTCCAGACCGGTGGTCTCCGGGTCCTCGGGCAGGCCGATGACGATGTCATCGCCGTCCTGCACATCTCCGGAAAGCAGTGCGCGGGCCAATTTGTCCCCGATCTCGCGCTGGACCAGCCTGCGCAGCGGCCTGGCACCGAAGGCGGGATCGTAGCCCTCGAGAGCGAGCCAGTCCTCGGCGGAATCGGTGACCTCCAGCGTGATGCGCCGTTCGGTCAGGCGAGACGCCAGCCGTTGGATCTGCAGGTCGACGATCGAGGACAGCTCCTCGGTGCTCAGTGCGTCGAAGAGCACGATGTCATCGAGGCGGTTGAGGAACTCGGGCTTGAACGTCGAATGCACGATTCCCAGCACCGCGTCCTTCTGCTCCTGGGTGCTCAGTGACTTGTCGACGAGGAACTGTGACCCCAGGTTCGAGGTCAGGATGAGGATCGTGTTCCGGAAGTCGACCGTGCGCCCCTGACCATCGGTGAGTCGACCATCGTCGAGGACCTGGAGCAGGATGTCGAAGACACTCGGGTGTGCCTTCTCCACCTCGTCGAGGAGGACGACGGAGTACGGGCGACGGCGCACAGCCTCGGTGAGCTGGCCACCCTCGTCGTAGCCGACATAGCCTGGAGGGGCACCGACGAGTCGCGAGACTGTGTGCTTCTCGCCGTACTCGCTCATATCGATGCGGATCAGGGCCTTCTCATCGTCGAAGAGGAAGTCCGCGAGGGACTTCGCGAGCTCCGTTTTGCCCACGCCGGTGGGGCCCAGGAACAGGAACGACCCTGTTGGACGGTCCGGGTCGGCGATGCCGGCACGCGAGCGACGGATCGCATCGGAGACCGCGCCCACAGCACTCTTCTGGCCGATCAGACGTTTGCCCAGCACATCCTCGGCGCCCAGCAGCTTCTCGATCTCACCCTGCATCAGGCGTCCCGCCGGGATGCCCGTCCAGGAGGAGACGACCTCGGCGATGTCGTTGCTCGAGACCCGGTCGCTGACCATCGGATCGGTCTCGGTCTCCGCATTGGCCTCCTCGGCCTCGGCGAGGTCGATTTCCTTCTGCACGGCAGGGATCTCGCCGTAGAGAAGACGTGAGGCGGTCTCCAGGTCGGTGTCGCGCTGAGCCTTGTCCGCCTGCGAACGCAGCTCGTCGAGCTTCGTCTTGAGCTCACCGACCCGGTTGAGGCCGGCACGCTGGGATTCCCAGGTGGCCTCGAGCCTGTGCAGCTCCTCTTCCCGGTCGGCCAGATCGGCACGTAGGGCGTTAAGGCGCTCGATCGACGCCGTGTCCGTTTCCTTCGACAAGGCCATGTCCTCCATCTTCAACCGGTCCACGGCGCGACGGAGCTCATCGATCTCGACTGGTGCCGAGTCGATCTCCATGCGCAGGCGGGACGCGGCTTCGTCGACGAGGTCGATGGCCTTGTCCGGCAGCTGGCGGCCTGTGATGTAGCGATTGGACATCGCGGCGGCTGCGATCAGGGCGCCGTCGTTGATCGAGACCTTGTGGTGGGCCTCGTAGCGTTCCTTGAGTCCGCGCAGGATCGCGACCGTGTCCTCGACACTGGGTTCGCCCACGTAGACCTGCTGGAATCTGCGTTCCAGGGCCGGGTCCTTCTCGATGTTCTCGCGGTACTCATCGAGGGTGGTGGCACCGACGAGGCGGAGTTCACCGCGGGCGAGCATCGGCTTGAGCATATTGCCCGCATCCATGGCGGAGTCTCCGGTGGCGCCGGCACCGACGACTGTGTGGAGCTCATCGATGAACGTGATGATCTGGCCATCGGCGTTCTTGACCTCCTCGAGGACGGCCTTGAACCGCTCTTCGAATTCGCCGCGGTACTTCGCACCGGCGACCATGGCTGACAGGTCCAGGCTGATCACGGTCTTGTTGCGCAGTGACTCAGGCACGTCGCCGGCCACGATCCGCTGGGCCAGTCCTTCGACAACGGACGTTTTGCCGACGCCGGGTTCGCCGATGAGGACCGGGTTGTTCTTCGTCCGGCGCGACAGGACCTGGATGACCCGTCGGATCTCCTTGTCGCGTCCGATGACCGGGTCGAGTTTGGCCTCCCGGGCCGTGGCGGTGAGGTCGACGCCGAACTTCTCCAGAGACTGCATCGTGTCCTCGGGGTTCTCCGAGGTGACCTTCTTGCCGCCGCGCAGTTCGGGCAGTGTCGCCAGCAGGGCATCACGATCGGCACCGCTGTGACGCAGCGCCTCACCTGCGCCGTCCTTGCCTGCGGCAGCCGCGAGCAGCAGGTGCTCGGTCGAGACGAACTGATCGCCGAGGCTCGTCATCTCCTCCTGCGCGAGGTTCATCATCTCGAGGCCGGAGCGGGAGAGTCCCGGCTGGGCGACGGTCTGCCCGCTGACTGTGGGAAGGTCGTCGATAGTCTTGCGGACCGCGGTCAGGACGGTCCGCGGATCGGCACCGACCTTCGTCACCAGGTTCGAGGCCAGCGAGTCCGGCTGATCCAGCAGTGCTGCGACCAAGTGGGCAGGTTCGACCTGATTGTTCCGCCTGGCCACGACGTCGTTGATCGCTGACTGCAGTGTCTCGCGTGATTTGGTTGTCATCTGTGCGTCCATGCGCATCTCCTTCACAAGTGTTCCGTGAACAGTAATTGCTCTCGAAGAGTTCAACACCAACAAAGTTGAGTCTATTCCACTCAACTTTAGAATATTCAGAGAATCGACGTCACCTCAGCACGCGTCTCACGGCACGCACATCGCGATGCTGCCCCGTAGCGCCCGCGTCACCGCAGCAAAACGGACTGGAGATCGAACCGACGCAGCACCCTGTCGGCGATCTCCGGATCGGTACCGCGTTCGCGTCGGGCCTTGAGCACTTCCGTGCGGGCGGACTGCAGTGCCTTGGTCTGCACCTTCGCCATGACCTCCCGGTGCTCCCGCAGCGTCGTCGCCTGTTCAGAACTCGCCTGATCATCTGAGGTTCCCAGCAGCTGGGCATACAGGACCTTGAACCTGGCTCGCAATGGTTCGGCAACCTCATCGGGCAGGGAGTCGTCGTTCTTGATCTGGTGGAGGGCCGCCTTGTACGCCCGCGCCGCGATGTCCTTCGTGGCTTGGCGTTCCTTCTCCGCCTCATCGTCGATGCCGAGGACGTTGACGATAGTGGGGAAGGTGAGCCCCGCCAGCACCAAGGTGACCAGCAGGATCAAGGCTGCCGCGACGAGGATGTAGGAACGGCCGGGGAACGGTTCGCCGGCCGCGGTGGTCGCCGGAATCGACAGGGCCAGTGCGATCGTGGCCAATCCGCGCATCCCACCCCAGGTCATCAACGTGGCATCCCTGATGTTCAACGGCGCCGCATCCGGATCGTCTTCTCTGCTCTTGTTCTCCAGGACGGTCCCGATGAGCAGCCAGCCGAATCGCACTGCGATGACGATGACCGCGATGCCCAGACCGACGAGAACGGCCCGGCCTAGGTCGGCATGTTCGGATTCGACGACCATGCGCAGGTCGAGGCCGATGAGGCCGAAGGCGATGCCGGTGATGAGCATCTCGAGGACCTGCCACGTCGATGCCTGGGTGACGCGCTCGGCGGAGTTGCCTTCGACATCGCGCCGGCGCACCTCGAGCGCAGCCACGACGACGGCGATGACGCCGCTGGCGTGGAGGTGTTCGGCGATGAGGTAGACCCCGAAGGGCAGCATCAGCATCAGCGAGGACCGGGCGATCGTGTGGTCGATCTTCTCCATCACCCACCACACGACGAACACGACGACGAGGCCGACGGTGATGGCGACGACAGCGGAAAGCAGGAAGGACAGAGCCAGATGTCCGAAGTTCACCTCGGTGCCGGACATGGCCGCGGCCATCGCGGTCTGGAAGATCACCAGGGAGGCAGCATCGTTGAACAGTCCCTCGCTCTGCAGCGTGGACATGATTCGCCGAGGTATCGACACGGTTCCAGCGACCGCATCGACGGCGACAGGGTCGGGTGGGGCGAGCATGGCTCCCAGTGCCACCGCGGCGGCGATGGTGATTCCGGGGATCAGGAGGACAGCGGTCCCGGCCACGGCTGCCACCGTGACCCCGACGAGCGCGACGGCCATGCCCAGGATCGTGCGCCAGCGGATGGCGAAGAGAGCCCAGGAGGTCTTCTGTGCGGCCGCGAACAGGAGGGGCGGCAGGAACAGGGGCAAGATGAGTTCGGGTTCGATGGTGATGTCGGCGAATGTGGGGATGAAGGCGCCGGCGATGCCGATGACGACCATAAGTGCAGGCCAGGGGAGGCGCAGCTTCTGTCCCAGGCCAACGACCACGCTGGTCGCGGCGCCGAATCCGATGATCATCAGCAGGGTCGTCATGGCCGTCTCCTCGGTCTGGGTGGCATGTGCCGCGCACCGCAGCATTGGCATCGATGTCAGAGAACATCGTCTGCTCGAGGGGCACCTTGCAAGGACTTCGAAAGAAATCCCTCTCAGATTTCCGCGCCGGACCAACGATATTTTGGCAGAATGCTGTTATGTCTGACTCAATTGTATTCTCACACTGCGACGACGCGGTCGCGACGATTGTGATCAACGAACCGGAGACTCGGAACGCGCTGTCGCGTTCGGTGATGAATGAGCTCATCGACACCCTCGCCGAGGTGGGGCGGCGCACCGATATCCGTGCGGTCATCCTGGCCACCGCAGGACACGTCTTCAGCTCCGGCCATGATCTCAAGGAGATCAGCGGGGCGAAGCTGGAAGTGCAGCAGGAGACCTTCGCCGTCTGTTCACAGCTGATGCAGCTCATTCAGTCGATCCCGCAGCCGGTCATTGCCCAGGTCCAAGGCGTGGCGACGGCGGCAGGGTGCCAGCTTGTCGCCAGCTGCGACCTGGCGGTGGCGGCGCAGTCGGCTCGGTTCGCGACACCGGGTGTGAAGATCGGTCTGTTCTGCTCCACGCCCATGGTGGCTCTGACTCGTGCGGTGCCGGCGAAGACGGCGATGCGGATGCTGCTGACCGGAGACTTCCTCAACGCCGCCGATGCCCTGACCCACGGTCTGGTCTCCGATGTGGTCGCCGATGACGAGTTGGAGGCAGCGACCGTAGAACTGGCACGGAAAGTCGCGTCCGCCTCGTCGGCTACAGTGGCAGTAGGCAAAGCAGCGTTCTATGAACAGCGTGATCTGCCTGTGGCTGACGCCTATGCGCACATGTCAGAGGTGATGGCGCGCAACGCCGTCGCAGCCGATGCGCAGGAGGGGATCGACGCTTTTCTCAGCAGAAGAGAGCCTCAGTGGCAGCATCGGAACTGACAGTGTGATTTCCTATGACTGTGGACTTCTTCGGAACCACCGGATGAGACGGGTCAGACGATGATGGAGGATCAGACGTGGCGGTAATCGTGACCGGAGCCAGCGGCTTCATCGGTGGCGCCATCGCCCGTGCCCTGGCGACCAGGGATGAGACGGTCTATGCGCTGGGGCGACGCGACCCGGAGATCTCGGGTGTGAACTTCCAGGCCTGGGACCTCACCGAACCTGCGTCCGAGGCGGTGAAATCACTGGCGGCGAAGACCACAGCGGTCTTCCACTGCGCGGGCATCGCCGAAGTCAGTGCCGACGACGATGAGCTGTACAAGGTCAAGGTCACCGGGACCAGGAACGTGCTCGACGCATTCGCGAAGGCGCGCATCGTGCACATCTCCTCGACGACCGTCTACTCCACGAACACGCCTCATACGGATCTGTGGGAAGAAGCCGGCCCCAAGGACCCCAACGACTTCCACGACGCCTATTCCAAGACGCATGCCCTGGCAGAGCAGCTCGTGACACGGATCCGTCCCGACGCTGCCATCCTTCGCCCCGCCGCGGTCTATGGCCACGGCGAGACGATGCTCATGCCGTATCTGAGCCGAGTGGCGAAGAAGGGAGTCCTGCGACTTCCCGGCGGCGGCAGGCAGAAGATCACCCTGACCCACATCGACAACCTGGTGCGCGCGGCGATCGCCTGCGTCGACGTGCCGTCGGCCTCGGGCCCGTTCAACATCGGCGACCCGACCCCGTACAAGCTCAAGGACGCCGTCTCCACTCACTTCGCGCGCATGGAGTACGAGCCCGTCGTCATCGAGGCGATCGCGAAGGACAAAGCGCTGTTCACCGCGAAGCTGGGACTGAAGATCAAGACGTTCTTCAAACGGGGCAACCGCGCGGAGCTCTTCCTCGTCGAGTACCTCCAGCACGATCGCACGTACAACCTGACTCGTCAGCAGCGAGTGCTCGGAATCTCTACGACACAGTTCCTCCTGCCCTCACGATTCCAATAGCCGCACAGCTACGCAGAGTTCACCGCTTGAGTCCGTGCTGGCCGGCGACGATCCGTGACATCAATCCGCGTGGGAGTGCGCGTTTGAGCAGGAACGGCAGTGGTGACCGGCTGCCCACAGCATAGAACTCGCGAGGCCTGGCCGCTTCGATGACCGTGACGATGGTCGTGGCGACGGCCTCGGGTGAGATTCCCTGCCGTTCGTTCTCGTCGAGGTGTTTCAGCATCGCGGTCACATCGTCGGTGTAGACGGAATCGGGGGAGAGGTACTTCGTCCGTCGGTTGCCGATCCCGGTGGCGATGGATCCGGGTTCGACGACGCTGAGCCACACTCCGAATGACGAGAGTTCCTGGCGCGCGGCCGTGGTGAATCCGCGCAAGGCCGCCTTGGATGCGACGTAGGAGCTGCGATGTGCCAGGGGGAAGCTGGCGAGCATGGAACCGACCATGATGATCCGACCGCGACGCCGCGTGCGCATGCCAGGCAGGACGAGTTGGCTCAGGCAGACCGGTCCGAAGACATTGATTTGAAAGAGCCGATTGATGGCCTCGGACGGCAGCTCCTCGAAGGGGCCGGATTGGCTCTCACCGGCGTTGTTGACGAGGACGTCGACGTTCGCGACTTCAGCGCCCAATCCTTCGACGCTGTCGGGATCGGCCAAGTCGAGCCGAAGATAGCGCACACCGGGAGTCCGCTCGGACTGCGGGATCCGCTCCGGGTCGCGACTCGTGGTCAGAACCATGCACCCTCTGTCTGCCAACATCTTCACCAGTGCAGCGCCGATCCCTGAAGTGCCGCCGGTGACGAGCACCGTGAGGTTCGTGTTCGCCATTTTCAGCGCTCCGTTCGTTCCACGTCAGTTGCCTCGTACTCGCCGGCTTCCGAACGTCCCGCCACAGCTCGTCCGGCTCGCATCCCGGAGAAGATGCACCCGCCCAGGAAGGTTCCCTCCAGCGCGTTGTAGCCGTGCATTCCTCCGCCGCCGAAGCCCGTGACCTCACCGGCGGCGTAGAGTCCGGGAATCGGTGTGCCGTTTGCCCCGATCACCTGAGCGTCGAGGTTCGTCTCCAAGCCGCCCAGAGTCTTGCGTGAAAGCAGACTCAGTCGCACCGCGATGAGTGGTCCGTGACCAGGGTCGAGGATCTTGTGCGGTTTCTGAACCCGCACGATCTTGTCGCCGAGGTAGTTCCTGGCACTGTGGATGGCCTGGACCTGCGCATCCTTGGAGAATTTATGATCCATCTGCCGATCGCGTTCGACGATCTGGTGGACTAGGTGGTCATGATTGATGACGGGCCCCCTGGCCCGCTCATTCATCCCGGCGACCAGTTCTTCGGTGGTGTCGGCGACGACGAAGTCGGGACCGAACCTCTTGAACGCTTCGACCGGGCCGGGAGCATCGGAGGATCGGGCGCGGTCGAGGGTCACACGCCAGTCCTTCTTCGTGATGTCGGGATTCTGCTCCGAGCCTGAGAGCGCGAACTCCTTGCGGATGATCGACTCGTTGAGCACGAACCACGAATAGTCATGCCCGGTCGAGAGAATGGTCTTCATGGTCCGGTTCGTGTCGAATCCGGGATAGTTCGGGGCCGGGAACCGATTGCCTTCAGCATCGAACCACAGTGATGAGGGTCCCGGGATGATGCGGATGCCGTGGTTCGGCCACACGGGATTCCAGTTCTCGATGCCCTCTGTATACGCCCAGATCCGATCCCGATTGATCAGGCTCGCACCCGCATCCTCAGCGATGGAGAGCATCCGACCGTCGACATGAGCGGGCACTCCGGCGAGCATCGTCTGCGGGAATTCGCCGAGGCGTTCGACCGGCCAGTACTGGCGCATGAGTTCGAAATTGTGTCCGATGCCGCCGCTGGTGACGATGACTGCGGGGGCGCGGAGTTCGAAGTCTCCTACCTCGTCACGGTTCGATGCGACCCCCCTGCCGGTGTGGCTGGGGGCGAGCGTCCGCCCGCGAACCCCGACGACCGAGGGGCTAGCACCAATGCCGCTGTCCTCGACGAGGAGCTCGTCGACACGATGCCGGAATCCCATCGTCACGAGACCCGCGGATTCCGCCCGCTCCACTGGCTCGCGGAAGATCCGGACCACCTCGGGGCCGGTGCCCCAGGTGAGGTGGAACCTCGGCACGGAATTCCCGTGTTCGGAAGCGCCCGACCCGCCGCGTTCTGCCCAGCCGACGACGGGTGTCAGGCGCAGCCCTAGGTCATGGAGGTAGCGGCGCTTCCCCCCGGCGGCGAACTGCAGATAGGCCTCGGCCCACTGCCGGGGCCAGCGATCCTCATCCCGGTCGAATCCCGCCGAGGTGGCCCAATCTTGGCGCGCCAATTCGAGCGAATCGCGGACACCGAGCCGGCGCTGCTCGGGTGAGTCGACGAGGAAGAGCCCGCCGAGAGACCAGAACGCCTGACCACCCAGGTTCGCCCGATTCTCCTGGTCGAGGATGAGTACCCTTTTGCCGGCGAGGCTGAGCTCATGGGCGGCGACGAGTCCGGCCAGACCTGCCCCGACGACGATGGCGTCATAGGCTTCGACCGGGTCAGGGCCATGACCCGTGTCAGAGTTGAGCGCCTCGTCGCGGGCAGTGGTCGGAGAGGTGGTTCCCAAGGCGACTCCTTCGTCGATGTGTGGGTGGGGCCCGGTGCTGCGAATCCTGGGGGTCGTGCGACCCGTGCCTACTCAGACTACTGCCCCCGGGACTGCTGCCTCCAAAGTCTGCAGGAGAGTTTCAGCCGTTGAGCGTCGAATCCAGCCAGGCAGCAGCAGCGGCGAAGGAATCGTCCGTCGTCGTGGGGTCCAACGGCACCGTGGTCATGGAGGCACTGGGGTAGCTGCCGAGGAAGCTCAGACTCCGCGTCACTCGGTGGACTCCCTGCAGCGCATCGGCCATTCTGGACTCGTGCACATGGCCCAGCAGATCGATCGAGAACTGGTAGAGCCCGAGCCCGTCACCGGTGGGCCGAGATTCGATGCGCGACATGTTCACACCCCGACTGGAGAACTGCTCGAGCATCTCCAACAGGGCACCGGCGCGATCTGATCGCAGTGAGGCCACGATGGTGGTCTTATCGGATCCTGTCGGCGCGGGAACAGCACCGGGACGAGTGACGACGACGAAGCGGGTCTCAGCGTCCTGACGTTCTCCGATGTCATTGGCAAGGACCTCGAGGCCATAGCGTTCGGCGGCCAGAGCTGGGCACACTGCCGCCACATGGTCGGCGGCGTCATTGGCCAGATCTCGTGCAGCCGCGGCCGTTGACGAGGTCGGGAGGTAGACGGCATCGGGGAAGTTCGCAGCCATGAAGGAGCGGACCTGCGCCTCGCCGTGCGGGTGGGACCCGAATGAGGTCACTGTGCTGGGGTCGGTTCCCGGCTTCACCGCCAGGACGAAGCGCACGGGCACCACCACCTCGGCGATGATCTGCAGCTTGCCATGATCGGTCAGGGCATCGATCGTGGCGGGCACCCCGCCTTCGATGGAGTTCTCGATCGGCACGACCGCGGCCAGGCAGTCGCCGTCGAGGACGGACTCCAGGGCGGCGACGGCATTGCGCATGGGCTGGGTCGACGCGCTCGAGCGCAGGTCCTGGGCGTCGAGGTACTGCAGCAGTGCGGCCTCGGTGAATGTGGCTTCGGGACCCAGATAGGCGTAGCGATCGGCGCTCACTTCGATGCTCCCTTCGAGCTGTGCGAACTAGGGCCACTCAGCGTCGTTCCACGCAGTTTCTTGGCCTGCAGGCGGCGAGTGACGATGGCACGTGCGACGTCGCGGTACTGGGCGGCACGGTGCATCTGCGCCTTGAGATCCTTGCCGGTGACGCGGTGGTGGAGGTCGCATTCGACCTCTTCGACACGCAGTCCGGCGTTGACGACGTCGATCGTCATGGCTGCTTCGACTCCCCATCCGGCGGCGAAGGGCAGTGCCGCGTCGAAGGCCTCACGGCTCAGGCAGCGCATTCCCGACAGAGGCTGGGTCGCTTCGAACCCGCTGAGTTCGGCGATGCCCTTCTTCGCGAGTCCGACGACGAAGCCGAATCCGCCGCCCTTGCGTTTCTGCGCGGGCAGGATTGCGATCGTCATATCGGCGTCACCGGCAAGGACAGGTGCGGCGAGCGGGGCCGTGCTGATTGCCGAATCTTCGAGGTCGCCGTCGATGAAGAGGAGGGCGCGGTGGTCCGGATGCTGGTCGGGATCCGAATCGGAGATCTCACGATTGCGGATCGCAAACGCGCCGGTCATCATGGCCGCGGCCTTGCCCTTGTTCTTACGGTGGGTGACCACCTCGGCGCCGGCCCGGCGAGCCAGAACTCCGGTGTCATCGGAAGACCCGTCATCGACGACCATGATGATGTCGACACCGGGAATCTGCTTGGTGCTTCTCACGGTCGCTGCGATGCGGTCGGCCTCGTTCATCGCGGGGATGATGGCGGCGATCGCTCGTGGGGCCGTCTCCGAGGACGGGGTGTTCGACTCTTCGGGCATGGAAACTCTTCTCCTGTCCGCCGTCGCCGCCGGCGAGCTCGCGCAGGGGCTCACCGGCGGACGTGACGACAGAACTCAGTGGATGGTCAGCTGACGAGCGACGATGCCTGAACGCGCACGGCGTGCCTCAGTGGTCAGAGACTCACCTGAGTTCAGGGTCGCATCGAGGCGCTTGCCGAACTCGGCGATGGGCTCTTCGATGTCGTCGACCTGTGTGCCGAATTCGAGTTCCCAGACGGGCACGATGATTCCGTGGGCCCGGAAGTATCCCAGGAAGGTTCCTGGGCCGGCGAGGTCGTTGAGGCCCTCGACCTGCAGGCTCGCGAGAGCGTCGACGATCGAATCCTCGCCCTCGGCACGAGCCCAGCGGACGTAGGTGCGGCCTGACATCTCGGTCCAGTATGCGGACTTCACCGAGGCGATCCTCTCCGTCGGTGAGATGGAGTCGTTGGCCTGTTCGAGAGCTGCGGCGACATCGGAATCCGTTTCGGCCTCTGGCAGCTTCCAGTATTCGAAGGTTTCGAGTACGCGGATGTCGAACGGGTGGTCGGTGTCGAGGATGTCTTGGAGACGCGGACCCTGACCTGGCTCGGTGGTCGCTTCGATCGTGGTCCCAGGCGTCGCCTCGGCGGCGGCGAGGATGCCGTGGGCGACGTCGCGGGAGGCATCGGTGGAGGACACCGGCACCTGCATGCCGGCCAAGAGCGCACCGTCTTCACGGTGCCAGGCTTGCCACGCGGCGGGCAGCAGCGAGGTGATGGTGATCTCCTGACCACCGAACTCCTCTTTCAGCTTCGCCGAGGCGGTCGCCGCCGGCACCAGCTCCCGCAGGCAGATGAGGTCCGCCTCGAACGGCAGGCCCTCGAACGGACGTGCAACGAAGGCCGTGGCCTGTGCACGTGCCAAACGCTTGGCAATGAGATCTTCCTTGGAACGCTTCGACTTCTTACCCATGGGAGACAAGTCTAGTCGGTCTGGCGACTCAGGACGCATCCCGTTTGCCGAGGTGAATCAGCGTTGCCCCGCGACCGGGATGAAGTAGCGGGTGGTGTTCGACTCATCCATCGTCACCTGCAGTTTGTCTCCTGGGTGCGGAAACGCTGACTTCTCGGGGTTCTCCGGTGTGAGTCCCAAGTTCTCCAGGCGGATGATCCCGTGCCGACCAACCTCATCGGCGGCGAGGACATAGGAATGATTGAGCTCACGGATGGTGACCTCGATCGACGGGACGTCGGCTGCGGCATCGAGATTCTGTATAGTCCGCGGTGGTGAGGAGTTCCCCATCCCCAAATAGGCTCCGACGTCGTCGGCGATATAGCCGGCAACCACATCGGCCTGGGCCAGGAGGCCGGAGAGGACGACGGAGAGCCGCTCCTGCTGGGCATCGGACTTCAACGCCTGACCGGGTTTGAACAGATGTTCCTCGGCGAGCACGCACCACGCATCCTGCATGACGGTGCGCAGCTGCAGTTCCACGAGCACAGACGGCTCGGCATCGAAGGGGACCTCGACGATGAGATGGCGCCCGCGGTAACCGGACGGTTTGGGCTGGGCGGAGTATTCGCGCACCTCGGCGACGGAGAGATTCGATTCGTCATTGCTGTCAGTGAGGAGATCCCAGAGCGCGCTCTGCTCGCGCTCGGTGCGGCACACGGCGCGGGCACCGACGACATCGATGACCTGGTTCTCGACCTCGACGGCTTCGTGGATCTCGTCATTGGCATCGGCAAGCTTCCGGCGCAGCTTCTCTCCGGCCCGCAGCCGATCTTTGATCCGACCGTTTCCGACGGTGACTCTGTCTCCCGACAACAGCGCGGAGCCCGAGCACGCGGCCTCGACCCAATCATTGACCGTCTCCAGGGCGGCCCTCCACGTCGACTCACGCCTCTCGTAGGCTTCGTCGACCAGTTCGCGGACTGTTGCTGACATCCTCGTCACCTTCCTAGCTCCTGATTCAACTTCACCAGAAGACGAGGTGGATGTCCATGCTTTCCTTGCGAAGCTTTCTTCGCGAATGCGCAGCGCTGTTCTCCGGAACCCTGCTCAGTGGTCAGCTCTCGGCGGGGAGGTACCCGTATTCGTAGCCGCGAGCCAGCGCATCCCGGCGATTGCGGACGCCGAGGCGCGCGTAGAGATTCGACAGCTTGTTCTTCACCGTTCCTTCGACGAGGCTCAGCTCAGTCGCGATAGCGGACACAGATGACTGGGTGTCCAGCAGGGCCAGAAGCTGCCTCTGCGATGGGTTGAGCAGGGCATGACCAGCGCGGATGTGCAGTGTCTCCCCGAGTTTCAGCAGTCGTTGGCGAAGCTCCTCGCCGGGAGTGGACCCTTCGTCGGCGTTGGGCCCCTCGTCGGGATTCGACCCCTGACTGGGCCAGCCGATGGACCCATCGCCGAAGCCGGCGCTGTCGGAATGGGGCTGGCCAGCGGGGGCGAGTGCGTCAGCGGAGTCGGGCACCTCGGTGGCGCGGCGACCCGGCGCGAAGACTGGTGCGAGCAGGTCCCACTCGGCAGCCTGAGAGCTGCGCTGGAGCAGCTGATCGCGCAACGACTTCGGAATCAGTGCCACCGGGATGAGGCTGGCGGTGATCCTGCAGTACTCGAGCGCGTCGACGAACGCAGAATCCGACTCGACAAGTTCTCCCTTGCCCAACAGACTGGCGGCCTGGACCACCTGGGCAGAAGCCTTCGCATGCAGGTCGACCGGCTTCTGAGACAGGACCCGGTTCGCCAGGTGCGCCGCGGTGCTGTGTTCCCCGATGGTCAGATGGAGCTGGGCTCTGGCCAAGATGATGTAGGGCGCTTCGGACTCGGCGTCGAGGAGGACGTTCTGGGCGAGGTGAGTCTGGCCCTGCGCGAGATGGATGCAGACGAGGATGTGCTGCAGCGTGTGGCGGAGGATTCCGTCGGGCGGCAGGGATGAGCGGTTGGTGTCGATGACCTGCTGCAGACGTTTGCCCTCGATGCTCACCTCACTGCCCAGAATGCCCAGCAGCGATCTGTACTGAATGACGCCGATCCACGAGTGATGACCCAGCGAGGGGTCGGCCAGCCGCTCGGAGTATCGACGTGCCGCGTCGAGGTCCAGAGAGTCCATGGCGCGGATCATGCGCGCCAGAGTGTAGGCGGCGAGCGCGTGAGGGCTGCTGAACCGAGTTCGGTCCTTGAGTTCGTCGAATTGGTGCAGGTGAACGTCACTCGATGGCCCATTGCCGAGCATCGCGTGCGCCAGGGCACTGTAGGCGTGCGCCGGAAGCAGCAGATAAGGCGAGGATGCGGTTGCGAGCTCTGTGATGATGATCGACCGACGCAGCTGTTGGACACTGTCGGTGAGGTCGCCGACGAACATGGCGGTGATCCCATATTCGAGGTGGAATCGTGCTTCGCAGAGCCGACTGGGAGCCGACTGGAAACGTCGATCATCGCTGATGAGTTCCTGGGCGAATCGGGCCAGCTGAAGGCCCTGGACGGACCGACCGAGCAGCCTCTGGCGCCGCATCGACGCGATGGCCATGGTCATGATGTCATCGACGGTGAAGTCGCCGTCCTTGATTCTCTCCATCTGCGAGTCAAGGGCCGGGACAGCAGCATGCTCGAAGTTGACCTCGTTGAGGACGGTCAGAGCATCGCTGACTCCCAGGTGCCGTCTGACTTCCTCGACCTGCAGACAGTCGCCCATGGCTTCGGCCAACACTGCCGAGTTCTGCGCCTGGGCCTCAGGGACCTTCGAGAATGCCTCGATCGTCGCGTCGAAATGGTCGACCATGAGCGCATGACCCCGGTTCGCCCAGAGATCGGACAACGCGTTCCAGTCCCCGGCATCCGCGACCCGTCGGAGTGCCTCGGCGAAGCCCTCGGAGTGATAGGCGGCCGGAGCATTCAGCCATTCGGCTGCGCTCACCCCCAGCGAGCGCCGCGACCGTGATTCGCTGTGTCGATCTCTGTCATCGTAGAGCCGCCTCAAGATCGTCCTCATAACCGCCGGGATCGTGTGCTGGCCGGTGCGGTCCAGAGTGGGGAGCAGCAGACCCTCTTCGGCCAGATGCGCAGAGAGGTCCGCGATGTCGAACGGATCAGAACCTTCTGGCGCAGCCGGGACGGGGAACGACCCCAGGCATGGCATGGCACCGGCGGCGATAGCGAGGGTGTCTGCGTTGATGTCGCGCATGAAGGAGAGCAGATGGGCCAGCCGCAGCTCGGGACTGTCCGGTGCCTGATGTCTGATCTGAGCCAGCACGTCGGCGGCGAGGAGATCCGAATAATGGTCGGCATCGACGCTCGAGAGGCCAAGCCCCATTGCATCGGCGCCCTGCAGAACGGCTTGGCCCGCGAGGAGGTGGCCAGACGTCTGCAGAAACAGGGCCTTCCATACGTGCTCAGGCAGATCGGGTGCGAATTCGGTCAGGCGGGTCGCGAATGAATGAGCGGTCGTTTCGCGTTCGCCGGGAAAGATTCCATCAGTGGGCAAGGGGGGTGTCGGGGGAGGGGGAACGCCCTGGTCGGCGGAGTTATACATGGTTGGGGACCTCTGGCAGTGGGGATTCAGGGATTATCTACCACTAAGTAATGTATCCGATCTCTATGCTCGAATTCTGGTTACTCAATGTAACGTCGCTGTGATTTTCACTAAGTCTGTGTTCAGCGATGTCTTTGCTCGCTAATGGGAAATGAGCGGCGACACGTTGTTCTTAGGATCACTGGTGAAGTGGTGTTTCGTCAATGCTGCTCTGCGGCGGAGAGAGGGGATCGCGGAGACAGCTGTGGGGTCGAGGCTCGACTGGGGAGGGCGCCCGGTCTGTCTGGGGCCGCTAACGCGGTGCTGAAGCCGCGGCTCACACCTCGTAGTCGACGATGACGGGAGCGTGATCGGACGCACCCTTGCCCTTGCGCTCCTCACGGTCGATCTCTGCGCCCGTGGCCTGCGCTGCCAGGGACGGTGAGGCGAGTTCGAAGTCGATGCGCATGCCCTTCTTCTTGGGGAATGCCAGCCGCTGGTAGTCCCAGAAGGTGTAGACCCCAGGGCCGGGAGTGAACTGCCTGGTGACCTCCGTGAGTCCTGCGTCCAGGAGAGTGTTGAAAGCCTGACGTTCAGGTTCCGAGACGTGGGTGGCTCCCTCGAATTCCTCCATGTCCCAGACATCTTCATCCAGAGGTGCGACATTGAAGTCCCCGCAGAGGACGAGTTTCTTATCGGGATCATCGCCGAGCTGCGCAGCGATATCGGCAGTCAGTGCCCGATACCATTCGAGCTTATAGGCGTAGTGCGGATGGTCGACTTCGCGACCATTGGGCACATAGAGCGAATACACTCTGACTCCGCCGCAGGTGGCCGACAGGGCACGGGCCTCGACCACGGGCTCTTCACCGAACGAAGGGATGCCGGCGAACCCGATCTCGGGATCCTCAATGCCCACTCGAGAGGCGATCGCCACACCATTCCACTGATTGAGGCCGTGGAAGCTGACCTCATAGCCCCGGGATGTGAACAGGTCCTCGGGGAACTGCTCATCCTTGCACTTGAGTTCCTGGATGGCCAGGACGTCGACGTCTGAGCGATCCAGCCAAGCACCGATTCTGTCATGTCGGGCGCGGATCGAGTTCACATTCCAGCTCGCGATTCTCACGCTCCCACCCTAAGCTGTCCCGGCCGCAGGCCCAAGCTCAGAGCACAAACCAAACTCAGCAGGCCGGAGCCGGCAGATGACGCACTCACCGGCCCCATCACCTCGGCGCCGGTGAGGTACCGATAATCTGGGGTCATGCCTGAAGCACTCAATGAACACCTCGGTCACGATGGTGCCGCCTGCCCCGACTCCTACTATGTGCGCACGGCGCCGGAGACCTTCGTCTCGACGCTGCACAGTCAGGGCGCGTGGCAGCCGGGTGAGCAGCACCTGGCCCCGGCCGCCGGGCTGGTGTTGGCAGAGATCGAACGCCGGCTGCCCTCGGACAAGATGGTTTCGCGAGTCAGCTTCGACATCCTCGGCGTCATCCATTCGGGAGAATTCACCATCGACGTCAATGTCATCCGACCTGGCCGGACCATCGAACTCATCGAAGCGAGCATGCGTCACGGGGAGCGCACGAGCGTCCACGCCCGGGTCTGGCGCCTGCTCCCCAGTGACACGACGAGTGTCCTCGGCGACGAATGGCCAACGCTGCCGGAGCCCGAAGATGCTCCCGAGACCCCATTCACCGGACGGTGGGGCGGAGGATTCATCGCCTCCCTTGACGGCGGCCAATTCCCGGATGCCCGTCCCGGTTTCGCCCGGACCTGGCTCCGAACTCCGTATCCCCTCGTCGATGGTGAGGACGACCCCGCAACCGCTGCGTTCGTGAAACTCATCGACACCGCCAATGGTCTGGCCGTGAGAGAGGATCCGAAGACGACGTTCTTCCCCAACGTCGACCTGACCATCCACCTCACCCGGGTCCCCGAGTCCGGCTGGGTCGGCTTCGACACGAAGGTTGCGTTCGGGCCCACCGGGAGTGGCGCGACCACGAGTGTGCTCAGCGACATGAACGGGCCGATCGGAACCGCGGCGCAGTCGCTGACTGTGCGTGTGGGCCAAGGCGCGAAGTGACGCGACCGCGCGCACTGATCACCGGTGCCAGCTCCGGGCTGGGGCGCGGTTACGCACTCAGTCTCGCCGCCGAGAAGTATGACCTCGTTCTCGTCGCCCGGGATGAGCCCCGCCTGCGAGAGCTGGCAACGAGCATCGAAACCGAGAACGGCACCGTCGCCGAGGTGGTGGTGGCCGATCTGTCCACTCGAACCGGCATCGACGCCGTCCGCACCGTGATCGAGGCCTCGCCCGTCGATCTCCTCATCAACAACGCCGGGTATGGCCTCAAGCAGGGTCTCCTCGAATCGGAGATGTCGGAACTGCACGACCAGGACATGGTGCTCACCGGGGCGGTGCGCGAACTCTCCCTGGCAGCGGTCAAGGAGATGCGTGCCAGGGGCAGGGGCGGTCTGATCAACGTTTCATCGATGGCGGCCCTGACCACGATGGGACAGTACGCAGCGTCGAAGATGTCGACCCTGGTCTTCACCGAAGCCCTCGCCGGCGAACTGCGCGGCACCCAGGTCACGGTCACTGCCGTGCTGCCCGGGTTCATCAGAACCGAATTCCATGAACGCCTCGGCGTCGAACGGCCGGGCCCCGGCTGGATCTGGCTGAGCGTGCAGCAGGTCGTCACCGCATCCCTGCGCGATGCGCGACGAGGCAAGGTGGTCTCCATCCCCGGCGTGAGCTACGGATTGGCGGCACGAATCGCCCGCTTCGTTCCCCGCCCTCTGGTGCGCTGGGGATCGGCCGGATTCTCTCTCAGCAGGCGAGACGATTGCTGAGCTTGCAACAGTGGATTTGCGACGCGCCGCATGAAGTTGAGTCTTGAATTATTTTGAGCTGGCCCTCTGACCTGGGATTATATCGGGTCTGAGGGGTCGCTGAACTTCCCCATCCCGATTCAGACAGGGCAGAACAATCTTTACAAGTAGGATCGAAGTGTGATCCAATAATGGTGTTCGCCCGGTGGGGATCGGGTGAACATAACGGACGTATGGGGATGCGTCCGGGTACTCGAGGGGAGTGCTGCGAGGACCCCGGGATGTCGCGATTACGCGCCCCGGGGTCTTTGTCATTCACATCTGAGACCCTGCCGTCTGAGCGTCGTCACAGCTGAACACTGCGCTGCTTTCTCTGACGTGACCTGGCGATGCCGATCTCCACTCCCACGGCGGAAAGCGGAACTCCGAGAGCCTGACTGCAGTTGTGGGTCACGCGATCGGAGATGTCGGCGACGACCGCATCGATATCTGCTCGCTCATCGACGTCGACATGGAGGAGCAGCTCGGGGCTGCGGGCTGTTCCTCGCAGAATGGCCTGGGCATCCACGACCTCGGGAGTGAGCTCGAGATCGTCGACCACAGCCGCAGCGATGACATTGGCATTGACCGTGGTCACTCCGGTCCGAGCATCTTCCTGCATGCGCAGCGGCTTTGCAGAATCCTTCCGCGGCACCTGCGCAGCAAGCCACCGGATGCCGATGACCACGAGGAGCACTGCCACCACCAGAGCGATGACAGCCGAGAACGGCAATGCGAGGACGGCGGCGACCGGCTGCAGCTGACCATCGGGGGTCAGCCCGGGTGCAAGGGCGGGGGCCAGGCCGAGGCTGATCGAGAGTACGGCGACTCCGACGATGAGGCAGAGCAGACCGACGATGATGAGGCCGGTCCTGTTGGCGCCTGCTGCCATGCGTCTCATGCTTGCCTCCTCTGTGCGCGCACCTTGACTGTCGGCGTGCGGTCGAATGCAATCTGGCTGAAGCGCTGCGAGACAGCGGCGTCGACCTCAGCACGGATCTGGTCATTTTCACGCACCGGGGTGGAGAAGGTGATGTTCGTCGACGAAGCGTTTGATGCAGCGCGCACGCTCGAGACCCCGTCGACGGAGTCCGCGGCGGCGGCCGCCAGGTTCGACAGTGCCGAGGTCGGCAGAACGACTTCGAGGCGTCCGATGTGCTCGGTCGCCTCGGCCCGGTAGCCGATGATGCGCTTGGCGCCGGGAGAGATACCAGCGATCGTGAAGATCAGGCCCAGGATCAGCAGGGCGGCTCCCACCGCGATGACCGCTGCGGCACCCCACTGTGTGGCGCCGAGGTCGGTGAACCCGGAGAACCCGGACGTAAGCGCCGAGTCACCAGAGCCGCCGACTGCGATTGCGGCGATCGCTGCCCATCCGAGGCCCACTGCAAGGGCCAGGATGATGAGGGAGACGATGACGGCAGGCATGATGCGTGCAGGGCGTGACCGAAACAAGCGTGGACTCATTGCAGATTCCTCACTGAGCTTCCGGACCCCGAGGTGTGGGGTTTGAGCCATTTGACCGTGACATCGACCTGACGGACGTTGACCCCGGTGAGTGCTTCGACATCGGTGCTCAGACGACGACGGACCGATTCGGTCGCCTCTGTGATGGGGGACGGGTACGCCAGGCCCAACTCAACCTCGAGGGTGCAGCTGCGACCCGACAGGGTCACATCCACGCTGGGGCGGCTGTCGAGGTCAGCGTTCGAACCGAACCTGAACAGGCTCGACTTCGCGCCGCCGACCCCGGGCAGGCCCTTGAGGATCTGGGAGGCCGTCTTCTCGATGACCCGGTCAGCGATCGTGAGGCCACCACGTGATGAAGCCACGATGCTACCTCCGGGTCGTCGATCGCGAACTGAGCGCGCTGAGATCGAGGCGCCCGTCGAGGACGAGGCCGATGACCAGGCCAAGTCCGCCGCAGATGGCAACGATGAGGAATGCGAGGAATCCTCCGAAGTACGCAACGATGCCCAGCGTCAGACCGACAAGCAGGCCGACGAGTGTTTTCGACATGACAATCCTTCGTTTCAGTTGAGTTCGACGGTGTCGCCGGAACTCTGCTGGTCATCGTCATCGCCCGGGAGGTGGACGTCGGTGACCTCGATGTTGACCTCGACGACCTGCAGGCCGGTGCCCTGCTCGACGGCGCGGATGACGTTGCGGCGGATCGCCTCGGCGACCTCGACGATTGAGGTGCCGTACTCGACGACGATGGTGAGGTCGATCGCGGTCTGCTTCTCACCCTTCTCAACAGAGACGCCGCCGGAGACGTTGGTCTGCGAGCCGGGGATGCGGTCGGTAAGGGTGTCGAAAGCGCGGCGGGCCGCGGTTCCCATGCTGTAGACGCCGGGAACCTCACGTGCAGCGATGCCGGAGAGCTTGGCGACGACGTTCTCGGCGATCGTGGTGTTGCCCATGTCGGTGATGAGAGGGCTGCGCACCGAATCCTCGGCCGTGGACTGCTGGGAAACGGTGGACTGCTTGGCTTCAGGCATTTCTATTTCCTTATCGTTTCGATTGCGCTTTCATCAGTACAGACGCGGACTGGCTGCGATCCTCACGCACGTGTGCAGAAAAATTCCTGTGCCGACTCCGAAGGGACATTCCGGGGCGCGGTGTTCGTCCTTATTACGGTTGCAGTCGCATACGATGTGGATATGACAAGGCACGATGATCGGTTCGATATCGTCACCCTCGTCGTGCGTGCGAGAGAGGGCGATATCGATGCCTTCGAAGCGTTGGTTGATCGATATGAGACGAAGCTCCTGCGATTCTGCCTGCGTACGCTCGGTGACCGACATGATGCGGAAGACGTTGTGCAGGACACGCTGGTCCAGGCGTGGAAGTCGCTGAATGCTCTGTCCGAGCCAGCCGCGTTCGGAACATGGATCTACCGACTGGCATCGAACAAGTGCACCGACCTGTTGCGCAGGAGGATGGCCAGGCCCTCGGATGTGCAAGACCCCGACGATATGAGCATCCACGCGGACGGGCGGGTATCGGTGGAGAAGTCCGTCGAGGCGCGTACCGCTCTGCAGCATTTCTCAGCCGTTCTCCAGACGCTCTCATCGGAACAGCGAGTAACCTGGGTGCTCCACCAGATGGAAGGCCTCAGCTACGCCGAGGTGGCCAAAACTCTGGGCATCAGCGAAGGCAGTGTGCGTGGCCGTATCCACAGGGCTCGCACTGCCATCATGGAGGGGATGGAAGGATGGACATGAACGAACATGTCAGCTCCGGCACTGAACCCGATCCGACGAGCTCCGAGTCCCACCAAGAGACAGACGCCCAGCTTCGCGGTGTCATCGACGAATACATGAGCACGTTCCAACCCGAACCTGAAGACACCGCGGGTGTTCGTGAGCGCATCCTCCAGCTGGTCAGAGACGACCTGTACCGGGGCCCCTCCACCCATCTGCAGACCGAGCATGGGCATCCGTTCGCGATCTCCACCGCCTCGGTGCGGTCGATTGTGCGCAACGCCGTCGACTCGGTGGACGGGATCCGGGCCCGCAGCGTTGATGTCGAGCCCGCCGGTGTTCCCGAAGGCAGCGCGGCGACGGTGTCGTTGACAGTGGCCATGCGCGCCGGCATCTCCTTCGCCTCCACCGCCGATGTGATTCGCCGATCCGTATCCGCCGCGATCCTGGCCGAATTGGGGATCCCCGCGGCACGGATCGATATCAATGCTGAGGATGTGTACGTTGACTGAACGTGACGAGGAGATTGTGGAGTCCCTGCGGCTCGCGGACTCTGTGACCTCGATCGACGGTGTCAGGGCGCTGGCTCCGGGACTTCATGCCCTGGTCGCCACCGCCACAGCCAAGGTGCTGCGCCGCACCGGCGGTGAACCTGTGGGTGTCGATGTGACTCGGGGCGGTGACGGGGTGAAGGTGAGGATCGATGCCCACCTTGACCACACCCGCTCGGTCGCCGAGGTTGTCGATGAGATCTTCTCGGTTGTCGAGGCCGACATCGCACGCGGGGCTGTGGAGGCCGGCGGACGGCTCGACATCGATCTGCGCGTCGTCAGCAGGGGCTGAGCGCAGCGTCGCCTTGTCGCCTGTCAGGCGGCTGGGTGGTGTGCTTCGGTGTGGTTCGTGAATAGCAGAGTGCCGGAGCCCGCTGACGGGTTCCGGCACTCTGTTCGGGCTCAAACGGTGTTGAGTCCCGCACGTTTCAGCGTGTGATCAAGCGTGATCAGTCGACCTTCTTCTTGCCCATCTTGTTGGTGATGAAGCCCCAGATGACGAGCACGATCAGCGAACCGCCGATTGCGCACAGCCAGGTGGAGAGCGAGAAGAACTTGTCCATTTCGGCGCCGAAGATCGCACCGCCGATCCAACCTCCCAGCATGGCGCCGATGACGCCGATGATGAGTGTGGCGATCAGTCCGCCGCCTTGCTTGCCCGGCAGAATCGCCTTTGCGATAGCGCCGGCGATGAGTCCGAGGATTAGATAAGCGAAGAAACCCATGAGGCTCACATCCCTTCCATAGAGTTGCTGATCGGGTCTGTAAAGTCGACCTGTCATTAATCTTAGAGCCGATTCTCTTGAAACTGACAGTATCGCCCGATTCTTTATGACATCGGTACAGACGGTGGAAGTGATGAAACCTCACGGACATGTGCGATTCGAGTGCAGTGATCCCTGTCACCGCCACCTCGGCGAGGGAGCGGGTCGTGCTTGGTGACTTCGACCCGCCCCGCGCGGGAAGACGGCCCTGGTCTGCACAGCGGAGTGGGCCGTTTAGACTTGGGGGCATGACCGACAGTGCAGACACCCGCCGACAGTTGCTCGACCTCATCGACGAACTCGCCGTGGTTCGTGGCAAGGTGACCCTCTCCTCAGGCAGGGAAGCTGACTATTATCTGGATCTGCGCAGGGTCACCCTCGACCATCGATCCGCTCCCTTGATCGGTGAGGTGGTGCTCGACCTCCTGGCGGCCGAGGGCCTCCTGGAGAAGGTCGATGCCGTCGGCGGTCTCACGATGGGTGCTGACCCGGTCGGCACCGCAGTCATGCACCGCTCCGTCGTTCGCGGCACTCCGGTGGACTCCTTCGTCGTCCGCAAAGAGGCGAAGAAGCACGGGATGTCCCGTCGCGTTGAGGGCCCGGATGTCAAAGGCAAGCGGGTCGTGGCGGTCGAGGACACCTCGACCACGGGCGGTTCTGTGCTCACCGCGGTCGAAGCTCTCAAGGAGGCCGGCGCCGAGGTGGTAGCTGTGGCCGTGGTCATTGACCGCGACACCGGCGCCAAGGAACGGGTCGAAGCAACAGGAATTCCGTATCTCACGGCGATGACGACAAGCGATCTTGGGCTGGACTGATTCGTTCGTCCAAGCTTCTCGGACGGATCTCTGCCCGTCGATCACCAGCTGGGACTCGACTGGCAATTCTGTCGAAATCACGGTCCTGGTTTGAAACATCGTGGTCGAATCAACACGATAGATGAGACACTCCCACAGTACTGCTTCAGGAAAAGTAAGGATGACGCGTGCTCACACTGAAAGAGGTTTCCCTGCGCAAGGGAAAGCGAACTTATCTCGACGAGGTGAGTTTCACCGCGCAGGCAGGCCGGATCACCGCAATCGTCGGAACCCGTTCGGCCGGCCGGACCGAGCTGGTTCGCGTCATCATGGGGCTGATCTCGCCCGATGAGGGCACCGTCAAGCTTGAGGATTTCGAACTCGACTTCGGCGATCGTCAGAACTTCGGCTATCTGCCCTCCGAACGCGGGGGCTACCCGAACATGCGCGTGATCGATCAGATCGTCTACCTGGCACGTCTGCACGGCATCACCCTCGGCGCTGCTGAGCGCAATGCGCTGACTCTGCTGTCACGTCTCGAGCTGGCCGATCGTGGCTATGCGCCGTTGAAGAATCTCAGCGGCACGGAGATCGCCCGCGTCGACATCGCAGCGACCTTGGCCGCCGACCCCGACGTCGTCGTCATCGACGATGCCTTCTCCGGGCTCGACTCGCAGTCAACCGAACTTGTGATGTCCCTGCTGCGCGCCCACGCTGCTTCCGGGGTGCCCGTCATCCTGGCCACCGACAATTGGGAGGCCGCGCAGGCCTATGCCGACGACGTGGTCATCCTCAACCAGGGTCGGACCAGCGTGTCCGGCAGCGTGGAGGAGCTGCGGGCGGACGTGAAGTACCGTGTGGAGCTCGCCGACGCCGAGGCGGCCGCCAAGTCATTGGAGAAGCGCGCGGGCATCAGCGATGTTGCGGTCCTCGACTCCGCAGACAACGTCATCAGCTTCCGGGCTGCCGATGCCGGCTCCGCAGCGCAGACCGTGGCAGCACTGAATGGTGTGAAGAGTTTCGAGAGTGTTCGCCCGACATTGGCCGAGCAGTACAAGGAGGCTTTGTGATGGCAGGCAAGGACGAAGGCCTAGACGGGGACTCCCCGGAACCGCAGGTCTCGACGGGCACTGCGGGCGAGAACATCGATGATCTGGGCATACCTGTCGGCGATGACGTCACAGCGACCGAGGACGATGCCGACTCGCGACAGAGCACAGAAGCGAAGTCGGCTCAGACCGCGAAGTCGGGCAAAAAGGCCAAGGGCGCGAAGTCGGCGACAACCGCCAATGGCGCCAAGGGTGCCAAGCCCGCAACGACGGCTGACGACGCTGACGACTCAGACTCGGACGCAGTGCCAGCCGATGACGGCCTCGACGAGGTTCCGTTCGAACTTGCCGAGGACAGGCCCTCGGCCGATGAACTTCCCGAGACCGGACTGGTCTCCGAGTTCGTCGACGTGAACAAGAATCAGGCCGCCTGGCTGGTGTCGAACCGGGAGAGCACGACCGCACTGCGCAGCCCTCTCTTCCTGGTCACCGGTGCCGTCATCGTGCTTGGGATCCTGGCAGCGATCATCTCCGGCGTTGTCGGGGGATCCGACTCGAAGTCTGGCACCCCGAGCATGGCCATGGTCGGGGTGGGTGAGCAGGCTGCCATGTACGAGCAGCAGCTGGGTGTGAAGATCACCGACGTCAAGGACGCTCAGTCCGCAGAGAAGCTGGTCAAGGAGGGCAAGGTCGACGCGGCCTTCATCCAGGACCCCAGCGGACAGGCAGAGCCGACCATCATTGCTTTGGACGAACAGCCCGAGGAACTGCTGGAGAAGCTTGCGCCGAAGACTGAGGCGACGCTGCTGAACTCGCCAGCAGTCGGCGACGAGGTCGCCACTCCGGTGCTGTGGGCCATGGCAGTGTTCGCGTTGCTCGTGGTGGCCACACTCGGCACCGCGCTCTATCAGAACCTGCGTCTGGAGAAGCGCAACCGGATCACTGAGATCATCGCCGCCACGATCCCGCCTCGCGCCTCGGCGTCGGGTCGGATCACGGGCATGCTCTCCCTGACCGTTGTGTATCTGGTCGTCGCGATCGTCGTGGTCGAACTCGGTCTCTCCATCACAGGCAAGACATCTTTGGCATTCGCCATGTTGCCCGGCCTGGGCTGGTTCGCACTGACGCTGCTGTTCACCGCATGGACCATCTACGCACTCCTCCTGTGGGCGTCGACCGTGGCGGGCAGCAAGGGACGCAAGACCTTCGTGTCGATCATCGGCGTCATCACCGTGGCCGGCTTCATCGCTCCCGTCATCCTGGGAGCTTCGGGACTGGTCGCCAAGGTGCTGTCGTGGACCCCGTTCACTTCGCCACTGGGAATTGCCGGACGCTTCTTCGGCAGTCCACCCGCATGGTGGGAGGGCCTCGTTGCCGCCGCCATTGCTGCGGTGGTCGCACTCATCATCCACTCGTTGGCCAGCAGCGCCTACGTTCGCGCGGTGCTCACCGGCGGGGGACGCGGCGGCAAGACCGTGAAGATGAGCAAGCGTGCGCAGAAGGTCTCCGTCGGCTCCGCCGGTGAGAAGAAGACTGACGTCAAGGATGCTGCCGCAGATTCGGACTCCGATTCGGACTCCGATTCTGACGACGCGATCGATTCGGACTCCGACTCTGACGACGCGATCGATGCGGACTCCGACGACACCTCGGCGAAGGCAGCGAAGACTGACGAGTCGGCGGATGAAACCGATGACAAGAAGTGACTGAAGACAGTACGCCACAGGTAGGGGTCGGTCCGTGGACCGGCCCCTGGCCTGTGTCTGAGCACTTTGATCCCGAGCTGCTGCGCGAGGGCGATCGTCGCAATGTCGTCGATAAATATCGTTACTGGAAGCTGGACGCGATCGTCGCCGATCTCGACACGACACGGCACGAGTTCCACGTCGGTGTGGAGAACTGGCAGCACGATCTCAACATCGGTTCGGTGGTCAGGACGGCCAACGCTTTCAACGCCGCCGCGGTGCACATCGTGGGCAGACGGCGTTGGAATCGTCGCGGTGCGATGGTCACCGACCGGTACCAGCACATCATCCATCACCCGAGCATCGACGACCTCCTGCAGTGGTGCTCTGACAATGACGTGCCGCTGATCGGAATCGACAACTTCCCGGACTCGGTGCCGTTGGAGACCTATGACCTGCCGCGGCGCAGCCTGCTGCTGTTCGGGCAGGAAGGGCCGGGCCTGAGCGAGGAAGCGCACCAGGCGAGCACTGCGGTGCTTTCGATCGCACAGTACGGTTCAACGCGGTCCATGAACGCGGCCGCAGCGGCAGCGATCACCATGCACTCCTGGGTCCGCCGTCACGTCTACGACCAGCCGGTGGCCTAAGTCCTACCAACGTGAAGAGGGCGGCCGACGAGTGGGCAAGCAACCCGTGAGTCGAACGTCGACGGGTGGGCAGGGCTGTACTGTGCCTCCGCTGGCACTTTTGGCCCCAACGGTTGGTAAGTTCTGGTCGATCCCAGCGCTGGAATCGACCAGAACTTACCAACCGTTCGGTGGTTCATCGATGCGGCTGCGGCAAAAGTGCAGGAAAGGACGAAGAAGGGGCGTTCCGCGTTGCTTCCAATACTGGAAGCAACGCGGAACGCCCCTTCTACTCTGCAGAGACTTCGACGCCCGACGTCAGCGAATGCTCTGCGCCTCGGTCGGGTCTTCCTGCCTCAGCTGAGGTCGGCTGCGTGTGGCTCGATGAGCCCACCGATCTCTGCCAGTTCGGCAGTCAGCGAATCAGCATCATCGAAGGTGCGGGAGATGACGGTCAGTCGCTTCGCATAGTGACCGATCGGGTACTCCATCGTCATGCCGATGCCGCCGTGCATCTGGATCGACTCCTGGCTGATCGTGCGTGCCGACTGGTCGATGATCATCTTGGCCGCGATGACATCCCGGTGACGGTCCTTCTCGGAGCCGGCTTCCTCGTTCGTGACCGCAAGACGGGAGTACAGTGCCATGCTGCGTGCATACTCGAGGTCGGCGTAGAGGTCGGCCGCACGGTGCTGCAGTGCCTGGTTCGTGCCGATCGGGGCACCGAACTGCTCACGGGTCTTGAGGTACTCGGCCGTCATCGTCAGCGAGGCTTCCATCACGCCGACTGCTTCGGCCATGATCGCAGCGTTTGCGGTGTCGAGCAGTTCAGCCACGACGGCATGCGCATCGGCAGCGCCGAGACGCTGGGCCGGCGCATTGTCGAACTTCACGCTCGCGCTTCCCTGACCGTCGGCCTGACGGTGAGCGACACGGCTGACCCCCGAAGCGGATGCCGCGACGAGGAACAGTCCCAGTTCACCGTTCTCCGAAGCGGTGACGATGAACTGGTCGGCGACGTCTCCGCCGAGCACACCGTTCTTCTCACCGCTGATCGTGAAGGCGCCGTCGGCGCCCGCCGAGGCGGTGGTGGAGGGTGTGTCGACCGCGTAGCGCAGGCCGGGCTCGAGGGCAGCGAATGCGAGGAAGGTCTGGCCTTCGCAGACTGCGGGCAGGATCTCCTGCTTCTGCTCTTCGGAGCCTGCGGCGGCGATCGCGTTTGCGCCCAGCACAGCTGTGGCCAGGAACGGTTCGAGCACGAGTGCGCGACCGAATGCTTCCAGGACCACGGCAACCTCGGCGAAGGTCATTTCGGCTCCGCCGTAGTTCTCCGGGATAGCCAGGCCGAGCAGGCCCATCTCTGCGAACGCCTCCCACTTCTCGCGGGAGACGCCCTCCTCGCTGTGCAGGATGGCCTCGCGGGCCTGGGTGTCGTACTCGCTGCGCAGGTACTTGTTCAGAGTGCTGGCGAGTTCTTGCTGAATGTCGTTGAGTTCAAGATCCATGATTGTCCTCTTCTAAGATGTCCTGGGGTTGTGGAAACCTCAGAGACCAAGCAGTGCTTTCGAAATGATTCCGCGCTGGACCTCGGACGAGCCACCGTAGATGGTGACCTTGCGGGTGTTGAAGTACGCGGGCAGGGCGTCGACAGCTCCGAGCGGAAGGTCTGAGAGGCCCTCACCCTGGGTGCGGTCAGTGACGAAGTCGAGTCCCTGCGGGCCGAGGACGTCGACGAGGAGTTCGCTGATGTCCTCCTGCAGCTGTGAGCCCTTGAGCTTGAGTACCGAGGAGCGTGGATCCGGCTTGTCGGACCCAGCGGCCTGGGTTGAGAGGATCCGCAGCTGAGTCATTTCGAGAGCGGTGAGCTCAGCTTCGATCCGGGTCAGGCGGGCGGAGAACAGCGGGTCATCCAGCAGCGTGCCGCGTGCCGTCTTCGTCACCGCAGCGTAGGCCTTGGCACGGGCGAGATTGACCTTCGAACCGCCGATGCGAGCAATGCCGGTGCGCTCGTTGCCGAGCAGGAACTTCGCGTAGGTCCAGCCCTTGTTCTCTTCGCCGACGAGGTTCTCGACAGGAACCTCGACATTGTCGAAGAAGACTTCATTGACCTCATGGCCGCCGTCGATGAGCTGGATCGGGCGGACCGTGACGCCGGGCGTCTTCATGTCGATGAGCAGGAAGGAGATGCCCGCCTGCTTCTTCACGTTCGGGTCGGTGCGGACCAGGTTGAACATCCAGTCGCCGTACTGGCCCAGGGTCGTCCACGTCTTCTGTCCGTTGACGATGTACTTGTCTCCGTCGCGGACTGCGGTGGTTTTCAGGGAAGCGAGGTCAGAGCCGGCATCGGGTTCGGAGAATCCCTGTGACCACCAGATGTCGATATTGGCGGTGGCCGGAAGGAAGCGTTCCTTGAGCTCCTGGCTGCCGAAGGTCGCGATGACCGGTCCGACCATGGAGACGTTGAAGGGCAGAGGCTGTGGGACGCAAGCGAGCTGCATCTCTTCGAGCCAGATGTGGCGCTGCACAGGAGTCCAGTCCTGGCCGCCCCATTCGACGGGCCAGTTCGGCACGGCGTAACCGTGCTGATTGAGGATCCGCTGCGAAGTGACCATGTCTTCTTTGGTCAGCTCCTGGCCGGTAGCGACCTTGAAGCGCAGTTCCTCGGGGATCTCCGTGCGATAGAACTGACGCATCTTCTGCGCGAACTCGCGCTCCTCTGCATTCAGCAAGGTGTCCATGAAAACTCCTGATTGATCGTTCGGTAACTTAGCTCCAATAGTACGTTTCGGTGTGCAGGCTCACAAGTGGGGAAGTGAGAGAGGGTGTCTGTGAGTGGCGGAGAATGCTCGCCGAGGGGGCAGCTGCGCCGGATGGTCCGGAGTGGAGGACGGTTGACGGCAAGAGGTGTTGAAGGCTTCGCCTGCGCCGAGGTGGCCCTCCCGTCCGATCGGATGTTCATGTCACAATCGTCTAACTTTATTTCAAAAATGTATTACTACACCTATCGCGAGTGATAAGAATAATTCAGGAATTTCATTGTTGAATCCGAAATGAGAGCGCATCCGGAGTGAACCCCGTGCCGATGGGCTCCGCATTCCCCGCCGCAGAACATCCCCAGGGGTACGGAAAGCTGAGTGACGTGTCAGGTCGGACTACACGCATCCCCCCGGTCGCACCGTCGCGTCGACTCTTCGGATATGGGTCCGAGATGTCGACGGTCGTCGATGCGATCGCCGGTGAGAAGCATCTGGGAGCGCTCATCATGGGCACGGCGGGCGTCGGGAAGACCGCGTTGGTCAACGCCGCACTCTCACGTCTCGACGCCGATCTGTCGGTCACCCGCCTGCGCGGATCGGGTAACGCTCGAGTGCGAAATCTCGGAATCTTCGAAATACTCCTTTCTCGGGAAGGCCTCGGCACCGACCTTCCGCCCGGTCGAGCGCTGTCGGTGATCGGCGATCTCTTCGAACGCAGATCGGCGGGAGGATGCCCTCTGGTCGTCGTCGACAATGCTGATCTCGTCGACGATCATTCTCTGGCTGTGCTGGCGCAGCTCACGGACGCGCGTCGGATCAAGATCGTCATCGCTGCCGAATCCGCGCGGCCCCCGGTCGATCTCATCGCCGGGCTGTGGTTGACCGGAAGTGTCGTCAGGGTTGACCTGGACGGAATCGACGAGGCCGATGCGATTGCGATGATTAACAGCGTCGGACTCATGGAGACAGAGACGAGATCGGTCTCAGAACTGAGCGCTCTCGCCCATGGCAATCCGAGGCTGCTCGAGAGACTGCTCTTCGGGCGCAGCCGGACCAGTGGAGTCGAGACCGCAATCGCCCGTGCCGATCAGCCCAGCCGAGAGGTCATCGAAACCGTCTCGCTCATCGAAGCAGTGCCCTATGACGTGCTCGTCGGACTGACCAGTCCGCGGATCATCGATTCTCTGGCCGAGGATGGGCTCCTGGCGATTTCGAAGGGGAGAGGCGGAGAGGTGAGCATGCATGAACCAGTCACGGCCGAGAACGTCCGCGCTGCGGTCCCGCCCTCTCGCAGCCTCGAACTGCTCACCCGGTTCGATACCGGAGTCGACCATTCGGCTCTCCACGGAAGGGCGCTCTTCGGTTATGCAGCGTGGTCGATCTCCTTGGGGCGGGTGCCGACTCCCAAGCAGGTGTTGGACGCCGCAACCTGGGGAAACTCACGCGGCAGGTACCTCGAAGCCGCGGAGATCATCCGCACCAGCGGGTACCGCGGGCCCGAGCTCGACCTCGAACTCTCCCGTTGCGAATGGGGCGCCGGCCGACTCCGACAAGCCAGGGAGATCATCGACCCGCTCGTCTCCGCGGCCTGCCTGGACCCAGAATCTGGCGCAGAGGAATATCTGTCTCGGCTCGCCTCGATGGAATTGCGGCTGAAGGACCCGCGCG
This sequence comes from Brevibacterium sp. FME37, assembly GCF_014897485.1. Lineage (NCBI taxonomy): Bacteria > Bacillati > Actinomycetota > Actinomycetes > Micrococcales > Brevibacteriaceae > Brevibacterium > Brevibacterium sp. FME37. The sequence continues at coordinate 43,442 of NZ_JABUYE010000007.1, read as the reverse complement.
CTCCTGAACGACTGCAGTTGGCATGGGTCCGTGACCGGCTGGCCTCGCCTGCTGATCTCGGCCGGCTCGACGCCACGCGGGCCCGATTCGAACTCAAAGGAGGTCGGATCGCAGCTGCCTGCTCTCTGGCCGAAAGCGTCTATCTCAACCATGCCAGTCTGGTGCGCCACCGCCTGCGGGCATGCGCGTTCCTCGGCGTTGCCGAAGTGTTGGCCGGCCGGATCGAACTGGGACTGAGCTATATTGCCCAAGCCCGGCTGATGTTCGAACTTCCAGGGCCCGAATCCTTCGAGTGGGAAGACGCCGTTCCACAGTTCTTCGTGGCGAACTTCGTCGCCGGAGACTGGGCCGATGCGCGAACCGCCATGGACGAACTGACCTCCAGCCGGCGGCTGACCAGATTGACGAACGCGCTCATCGACCTGCGCACCGGAAATGTGGCGAATGCCCACCGCACCCTCAGCGCACTCAATCTCGTCAGCGACCCATCCGACGTCGTCGATATAGCGGGAATGGCCAGGTCGGCGCAGAGTCTGTCTGCCGTGCTGACACACCAGCAGACCGACGTCATCTCAATCGCTGTCGACGACGAGGCCGAAGCCAGCCGGCATTCGTGGTGGGCTTCATTCGAAGCCAGACTCTTCGATCTTCAAGCACTGGCGCAGACCTCGCCGGTACCCGCGGCACCACAGCTGAATGATCTCGGAACGTGGGCCGAAGAACACGGCGCGCACACTCTTGCCTGCCTCGCGTGGCTCGAAGCAGGTCGACTCGGCCATGAACAGGCCATCTGCCGCTTGTCCGCATCGGCAGGCAGAGTCGATGGCGCACTCGGTCGCCTGCTGCGTGCCATGGCTCATGCCTTCAGCACAGACGATCTGCGGGCCCTCATCGCTGCAGCGCGTGAGGCACTTCTGTTCGGCGCGGTCGTGCTCTGTGACCAGCTGTCCGGCGAGGCCCGAAAGCGCGCTGTTGCCGCAGGCGATGCCACAGCCGCCAAAGAAGCCCGGGCACTGCTGGGGAGGAGCCGACGTGTGCTCGACTTCGACGCCGACGGGAACCGATTCGCAGAGAGCCTGAGCGAACTCGAGCACTCGATCATCACCGGCGTCGTCGAAGGCCGGACGAGCGCAGAGATCGGAGAGGAGTTGCATCTGTCGGCCAGAACCGTCGAATGGCACCTCGGTCGTCTCTACCGCCGGACGCATGTGGCAAATCGGCACGAGCTGCGAGAGGTGGTGGCCGAATGGCTGAGGAAGTGAGCAGTGCATCGGCCGCGAGCACCCAGAGCGGGACGAAGATCTTCGGGCGCAGGGCCGAACTCGATCTGACCCATGAGTCTCTGCGCTGCTCGGAATGCTCGGGCATCCTCATCGAAGGCGAAATCGGCGTCGGCAAGACCCTCCTGGCGCGAACGACCTTCGAAGACAGAAGCGACGCAATTTGGATCCGCGGAGACCGGGTCCATCAGAACGTCGAGTTCGGTGTCTTCGGTCTGCTCGTGGACCTCGACGGAGACCCGTCCACGCTCCTGGGGCGTATCGTGTCACGACTCACCTCGACCCGCGCACCGCGGGCGGTGTTCGTCGATGATGCCCATCTGCTCGATTCCCGCTCGCAGGAGATCCTGACGGGCCTGGCCAGCGTCGGATCGATCAGGCTCGTCGCGATGTCGCGCACCAATACCGACGATGGGCTCATTCCGTTCTCGGCCCTGGTCGAAGACCATGTGCTCCAGCATCTCGTCCTCGGCCCGCTGCCGCGCGAGGACTATCGGTCGATGATCGAACACCGCCTCGGCCATATCGTGTCCCAAGCCGTGGTCGACATCGTCGACTTCCATTCGAAGCGCAACCCCGGGAGGCTGATCGAACTGCTTGAGTACACCGGAAGGCGTTCGCGTTTCCTCATGCGTCGAGGAGTGTGGATTCTCGACGGACTCGACATCGACTACGATGCGCGTGCCCGTGACTATGCACGGATCGGTCTTGGCGACCACTCGCCGAAAGAGACAGAAGCCCTCGAACTGGTCGTCCTCGCAGGAGAGGTGGAGCTTGCGACACTGATCACGGCTGGACTCGGGGAAGCCGCAGACGAGCTCGTGGCCGCCGGAGAGCTGAAGATCGATCCGAGGAGGGGCCAGATCTACGAGGCGGTGGAGAACCACACCTCGGACACGATCAGATACACAACGCCGACCGGTCGGAGCCGAGAGTGGTTCGATTTCATCGACGCGTGTGGAGATGCACCTTCGGAGTGGGCGCAGACGGTCAGGGCCGAATGGGGACTGATCTGCGGGGCAGAGATCAGCGAATCACGGACCATCGAAGCGGCACTGATCGCTGCCCGCCTCGGGGATTGGCATCGGGCCATGCGGCTGATCGCGGTGATCCCGACGGAGCGGATGGGCCCGCACGACCTGTTCGCGTTTGCTCTGCTCTATTGCGGATGCAATAAGATTCCGCTCGGCCTCGACCTCGTGGCCCACGGTGTTCGCACCGCCTGCTGTGCACAGCTCGTCGTCGACTCCCTCGTGGTCTGGATGAACCGTGCCTTCAGCACGATGTCTCCCGCTCTGCGGCTTGCGGATTTCCGCACCGCTCTGGAACGGCTTCAACACGATGGTGACGGGCATCCCGGAACGGGAGTGGATGCAGAGTTCGGGCTCAGGCTGCTTGACCGAGTCGCTGCAGTCGTGGCTGAAGGCCGACCGCTCACCGTCGATGTCTTCGACGGGCTCTCCCACGAGAGTGCGGCGCCGGGCAACTTCCACCTCCTCGATACCATGCTGCATGCAACGGACATGCTCGACTCGGGCCTCACCGTGGAAGCACTCGCCCTCCTCGAATCCACCCAGACCGAATTCCACTTCGAAAGCACAGGAGTGCTTCACCTGATCATGCTGCGGGGGCGTACGCTGCTGCAGCTGGGACGGATAGCCGAAGCGAAGGAGATGATGACAGCACTGCCGATACATGACATCGCATATCTGTCAGCCCGTTCGGGTCCGGTCGATCTGCTGTGGGCGCAGACCCACCTGCTTGAGGGTAACCTCCCAGGGGCGATGAAGGCACTCCGTGCAGCGATCGAATCGCTCGCCTATTGGAACCAGGGCACTCAGCTCGCCATCGCCTTGGCCGAGGCCGAATATGCGGCTTCACGTGTCGGAACCCCGGCTGAGGCCGATGACCTGCACGCCCGCTTCGACGAGCTGCCCGTCACGGCTGTCTACCACGAATACCGTCGGGCACTCGTGCTGCGAACCACTGCACGAGCGATCCGAACAGGGGAACCCCGGTACGAGCACGAGCTGCGACGGAGGCTGAGAGAAGCCGAAGCCGATGGAGCCGCAGCGATCGTCGTGCTCATCCGGCTGCACCTCTTCCTGCACTTCGACGAGATCGCGCCCGAGGCGATGTGCGAAGCGGCCGCGCACGGAACCGGGCGGGAGTTCGATATCGTCGGCCGCCTCGGCGCAGCTCTGCGCAACGCTGATCGGGCAGCGCTGACGGCTCTCGCGGAAGAATACGGGCCGTCGATGCCCGACCTGGCAGGCCGGTGCATCGCACTGGCTGCGCGATTCGGCGCTCACGGAGTTCAGAATCGCGGATCAGGCGGTCGGCTCGCGGAGCTGACTGCACGAGAGAAGCAGATCAGCGCACTCATAGTCGCAGGCCGATCGAATGCGGAGATCGCGTTGGAACTGGGGGTGCGGGTACGCACGGTCGAGGGCCACACCTACCGACTGTTCCGCAAACTCGGTGTCGAGCGCAGAGAACAGGTCGCCGAGGCGATGCGGAATTCCGAAGGTCGAATGCGGGCCTGAGCCGGAAGCGAGTATCCGCAACTGCGGGATTTCGGCCACAAGCGAGTACTCGATGCGATGGTCCAGTGGTGACCCGGTGGTGACTGAGTAGTGACCTGTTGGGGACTCCCGTGTCGGCCACCTGGTTTCGGAGGGCTCCCGGCGAGCACCATCGGTGTATGGACATCAACCTTCAGCCTCTTCTGCGAACCATTCCCCGCGCTGCACGAACGGCAGCGTCCGTCCCCCGACCGGGAATCATTCTCCGAATGATCTCCCCGGACTCCCTGACGGGAAGTGGATCATGCGTCAGGTGATTCGTCGCAAAGAGGTCGGCGACCTCCGCTCCCTCCTTTCCCGGCACCGCTCCGCAGCTCTCACCGGCGGCTTCGGGACCGGCAGGCGTTCGATCCTGCGGGCACTCGAATCAGAGTGGGAGGGGACAGTCATCAGAGTGGCATCGAGCCCGTTCGACGAGGACAGCCTCTTCTCCGGGATCGGCGGTCTGCTGGCCGCCGTCAGCGCATCCGCCGACGGATCCCTGGATCCGGCGGAGCTCGCCGCCGATGAGATCGTGCCGAGCATCATGACGGCCCTCCGATCGATCCCGGGAGAGGAGGACACGCTCATCCTCGTACCCAATGCCGACGAAATGGACATGGACTCGCAGCGGGTGCTCGGGCAGGTGCTTCGCCGTCTGAAGACCGGACGCCTGCATATCGTCATCACGGCACGGTCGATCGATGATGACGGTCCGTTCGCCTCGGTGCCGGAGATCGAACTTGCGGAGCTGAGCATCGCCGAACTCATCGAGCTTGCCCGCGACCTCGCGCTCGCCCGCTTCGGACACACGATGATCGCCGAGGAGGCGGCCCAGATCGCCGCCCACGCCGCGTCAGGTCGGCCCTTGGCAGTCAGCCACATCCTCGAGGAGATGGCGCCGAGCGAGATGCGCGGTGAGATCGCATTGTCGATCCCGGTGCGAGTGGGGCCGGCCAGCCGTCCGATGATCGCCGACTATGTCGAGGGGCTGACGCCCGAGGCCGATGCGCTGCTCAGATGCCTGTCCCTGTCTCCGCTGACTCCTCTGCGGCCCCTGGCCAGGAGGATGCCCGGATTCTGGGAAGCTGTCGACGAGCTGGAGTCGCGCGGAACGATCGAACGCCGGGGAGCTTTTCTGCGGATACCGCACGGATTCGTCCGCGCCATGGTGCAACAGTCGATGGGGGCGAGCGAGCGCCGCAGAACCCATCTCACAATGGTCGAGGACTGTGCCGATACCTGGCCGCAGGTCGAGGCGTGGCATGTCTCGTTCGTCGATCCGGGTGAGGAGACCGCGCAGCATCTGGCGGCGCACGCTCTCGGACTGGTCCGACGCGAACTCACCGCCGGCGGCGTCGAATTCGCCGAACGAGCCATCCGAGTCTGCAATGATCTCGAAGAGCTGCGCGGTCAGCTGGTCGAGATCGCAGAGACATTGTCCGATCACGGGCAGTTCGCCTTCTCCCGTCGCTATGTGCGGATCGCCTCCCGATCGAACCGGGCAGCGGTTGTCGTCCGCGCTCGGGCTCTCGAAGTCCGCAACGTCTTCCTTGAAACGCAGACACTGCCTTCCTCACTGTTCACGTCGTGGAGCAGGGACGAATCGGAACAGGCGCCCTCCGAAGTGGCACGCCTGCAGCTGACTCTGGCGCTCTGCCACTGTGAACGAGGCGAATTCCCCCGAGCGCAGGAGCTCCTGGCGCTCGCCGAGGCCACCAGCGAGCACTTTCGCGCAGGCGAGCAGCAGCTTGCGCAGGCGGTTCGCATCCTGCTCGACAGCAACAGCGGGGAAGACGGATCGGCGCTCGCCGGATTCGCGAGCCTGCAGGAACACCAGGATTCGATCAGACCGAGCTTCGGGCTCGCCGTCGCCACCGGGCTGATCCTCACCGAACATTACGAAGCCGCCGCAGCTGTGCTCGACCACATCGGTGAGACATGCGCGGCGAACCGAGTCTGGAAGCGACAGGTGGACTGCGTCCGCGCAGACCTGGAAGTGCGTCTCGGTCGCGTCAGCCAAGCCGTTGCCATCATCGACAGAATCATCGCGGAATCGGCCGCCGACAAGAGCAGAGGACTCGCCGTCGTCCGTCGGGACCGGACTCTGCTGCTGCACGCCTGGAAGCTGCTGCTGACCGGACGCGCCGGAGAAGCGGGGTCGGTCGAAGAACAGACCGCGGCTCTGGCTTCGGCGACGAACAATCAACCCCTGCTGGCCGAACTCAATGCGCTTCAGGGCAGATACCTGCTGCGCACCGACTGTCCCGCCGAAGCCCTCGGCCACCTTCGGCGCTGCGAACCGCTCTCTGCGGCTGTGACCAATCCGAACGTGCGTCGCTTCGAAGGCGACCTCATCGAAGCGTTGGTGGGTGTTGGCAGACGGGAACATGCGACTCTTCTGCTCCAGAAGCTGCGTGACCGCGCGAAGGTATGCCCTTCTCGGTGGGTCGACTTGGTCGTCGGGCGGAGCGAAGCGCTTCTGGCCGCAGGGGAGACTGCCACCGATCTGTTCGGGCGAACACTGCGGCAGGCCAGCACCTCTGAGCTCGTCTTCGAGAAGGCAGTCACTCATGCTGCTTTCGCCTCGAGACTGACCGATAACGGCTCGAAGCTGAGAGCACGTGAACAGAGGCTCGCCGCCGCGGCACTGCTTCGCGAAGTCGGGGCCGGGCGTCTCGCCGAGCACCTTAGCAACGGGCAGATCGTTGAGGAGCCGAAAATACCGACGATGCCTGGCCTGCCGCGCCTCGGCGAACTCAGCGATGAGGAGCTCAAGGTCGTCGAGCTGGTCCGTGCCGGACTGAAGAACCGGGAGATCTCCGAACGGATCTTCGTCTCCCTGCGCACCGTCGAACTCCGGCTCACGGCCGTCTACCGCAAGCTCGATGTCGGTTCGCGAACCGAACTCGTGTCCCGTTTGGCGGGCAACCCGCGTCTCGCCGCCGTCTGAGCACCGGCGGAGGAGAAATCCGCTGAGCGGCATACCGCACGGCCGTCGCGGATGACCGCAGTCCCTCCTCCGCAAGCGGCAGAGCAGTCACCGTACCCCCATAGCGTGAAGTCGACGCATTCCGCAGTTGGAATCGCTGCATCGCCGGCTCGCTCCGACGATGCCCGTCAGCCACAAGGACTGGGCCGGAACAGCCGAGCATGGGAGATCACGATGACTGTGTCAGAACATCCGAATCCACTCACCCGGATGGGTGCTGTGAGCGAGGCGCCGCCGGCCCCGGTGACTTCTGGTGCACCCTGGTCGGCGCGGATGTCGATGCGGATCTGGAGGAGCAAGACCAGATTCCAACTAGTCTTCGATGTGGCAGCCTGGGCCGTTGCCGGACTGTTCGCCTCGGTAGTTATGGGCGCGGGTGTCGTCCGCGCAGTCGAACTCGCCTCCGCAGTCACGGCCGCAGCGATTCTGCAGCTGCTCCTCGGCTTGCTCATCGGGCTCTATCGCAGTCGCTTCCATTATGGCAGCTTCGCCGAATACGGCGGCATCGCCATCATCGCCCTGATCATCGCGTGCGGTCTGATGGCTGTCACGTTGGGGGATTCCCCGTTCGTTCTGCTCACCGTGTTCTCTGCCGTCATCTTCATGACCGGCAGCCGTTACCTCGTCCGCTGGTCCCACCAGATCGCCACCCGCCCGTTGCAAGGGGAGCGAGTGCTAGTCGTCGGCGCCGGTGCCGCGGCTGAGTCCCTCATTCGGCAGATGCTCTCCGATCCTGATGGTGCCTATCTTCCCGTCGGGCTCATCGACGATGACCCGCACAAACGTCATCTGAGCGTCCACGGGGTCCGTGTCCGCGGAACGAGCGAGGACATCGCCGAGGTGGCCGGATGGCTTAACGTCTCCGGCGTCATCGTCGCGATCGCCGATTCCGAAGCGGAGTTCCTGCAGACCTGCCGCGATCGTCTGCAGCCGACAGGGAAATGGCTGAGGACGATCCCACCGCTGGCAGAGATGGTCAATCGAAGGGTCGAGATCGGCGATATCCGCGATATCAAGGTCGAGGACCTCATCGGCCGTGCCCCGGTGCACACCGATCTGGCAGAGATCGCCGAGAAGGTGGCCGGCAAACGGGTGCTTGTCACCGGAGCCGGAGGATCGATCGGCAGCGAACTCTGCCGACAGCTGTTCTCTCTCCACCCTGAGAGCCTCGTCATGCTCGATCGGGATGAGACCGCGCTGCACGGAGTCGAACTCATGCTCTACGGCTCGGCGCTGCTGATGTCGCCGAACACCGTGCTCGCCGATATCCGCGACAGGAGCGCCCTTGACCATATCTTCGCCGAGGCGAAGCCGCAGATCGTCTTCCACGCAGCGGCACTCAAACATCTGCCGATGCTGCAGCGATTCCCCGAGGAGGCCTGGAAGACGAATGTCCATGGCACCCTCAACGTCCTCGAGGCCGCACGTGCGGCCGGAGTCGAAACCTTCGTCAACATTTCGACGGACAAGGCCGCCGCCCCGACGAGCGAACTCGGTCGGAGCAAGAGGATCGCCGAAAGACTCGTCAGCGGATTCGCAGCGAAGTCGCCCGGTACCTACCTCTCGGTCCGCTTCGGCAATGTCCTGGGTTCTCGCGGATCGGTGCTCCTGTCGTTCCAGGAGCAGATCAGACAGGGCGGTCCGATCACGGTCACCGATCCGGAGGTCCGACGCTTCTTTATGACGATCCCGGAGGCCTGCCAGCTGGTGCTGCAGGCGGCGACGATCGGTGAAGACGGCTACGTCATGGTCCTCGACATGGGTGAACCCGTGCGCATCGTCGATATCGCACGGAGCCTGGTGGCGATGTCGAATCAGAATACCGAGATCGTCTATACCGGCCTGCGTGAAGGCGAGAAGCTCGACGAGGAGCTCTTCGGCGACTATGAGGGCACGGTCATCCGCGTCCACGACAAGATCAGCAGAGTGGAGGCGCCGGTCCTCTCGTCCGCTGAGCTGCCGATCGATATGGCCGAGCGGAGCATCATCGAAGAATTCTGCGACCGCAGCTGCCGTCCCCAATCGGAACTCGGTCATCAAGTGGACCGCCGAGAACCCGCCGGCGGAGCTGTCCACCTGTCGGTGCCGACCACATTGATTTCGGACGAGGTCAGGCCATGACGATCTCGGACGCGGCACCGACGAAGCCGCAGACCGCACTGGAGCCTCAGCCTGTCCCGGCCGTCGGCCGGATCCTCCTGTCGGGCCCCGACGTCGGGGAACTCGAAGAGGAATTCCTGTTGCGCGCGTTTCGCAGCGGCTGGATAGCACCTGTCGGTCCGGACCTCGAAGCGTTCGAGACCGAGCTTGCGACAAAAGTCGGAGTCTCTTATGCGGTTGGGCTCTCATCCGGCACGGCGTCTCTCCACCTCGGCCTTCTCGGCCTTGGAGTGCGGCCGGGAGACCTGGTGATCACGTCGACGATGACATTCGCCGCAACGGCGAACGCCATCACCTATTGCGGAGCCGAACCTGTATTCGTCGACTGCTCCTCGGACGGAAACATGGATCCGGCACAGCTGCACCGGGCTTTGAAGAACTCGATCCGAGGTAAGAAGAAGCCGGCGGCAATCGTCCCGGTCGACCTGCTCGGACGGCCTGCCGACTACGACCGGATCTTGCCGATCGCGGCCGAATTCGAAGTCCCCGTCCTCGTCGATGCGGCAGAATCGCTGGGATCCCGCTATGGAGGCGAACTCTGCGGCAGCCTCGGTGATGGTGCTGTTGTCTCGTTCAACGGAAACAAGATCATGACCACCTCTGGTGGGGGCGCGCTGCTCACCGATGATGCCAGCCTCGCCGACTACGCGCGATATCTCTCGACCCAGGCCAGGGAACCTGTTGCCCACTATGAGCATCGTGAGATCGGCTTCAACTATCGGTTGAGCAATCTGCTCGCGGCACTCGGCCGGGCACAGCTGACGCGGCTCGATTCGATGGTCGCGAGACGACAGGAGATCCGGAGTCGCTACCGCGACCTGATCGCGACGATCGAAGGGGCCGAGCTCTTCGGCGATGACAACACTCACCGTGACAATGCTTGGCTGACCACGATCCTCGTCGATCCTCGAACAGCCGGGTTCAGCGCGCCCGACCTGGGCGCGTGGCTGGCCGAACACAATGTTGAGACTCGGCCGCTGTGGAAGCCGATGCATCTGCAGCCGGTGTTCTCCGGAGCCCAGATGTACGGCGGAGGAGTCTCTGAGAATCTCTTCGCCACCGGCCTCGCTCTGCCGAGCGGTTCGACGATGGACGAGGCAGACATTGAGCGGATCATCGCGACTGTCACGGAGTTTCTCAAAGCACGAGTTGCGTCGGCCGGACGGCAGACACCGCAATGAAGTCTCAAGACTGAGAGAATCCGGCTCGAGCTCCGCACCGCACCGACGCCGAATGAAACAGAAATCCGAAAGAGGAGAAGTGAGTCGCAATGCTGTCAACGGCACGCAGATACGCAGCGCAGATGCTGCCGAAAGGGCTGTCATCGGCAGTCGTCGACGACGTCTATTCGGCGCTGAAGAGTCCCTTTGCTCCCCATCGACTCGATGCGCTGGATCGGATTGCGCAGCATGCACGAACTCATGTGCCCTTCTACCAGCAGCTGCCGGGGGAAGGCTTCGATTCGCTGCCGGTCGTCACGAAACCGATGATGGTCGAAGATCGGCGGCAGTTCTTCGACCGGAGTGTCGACCCTGACCGCCTCACGACCCGATTCTCGTCGGGCACTTCCGGAATCAGCTACATCTCCTACTTCGATGCCGACCGAATCTCTCACCATCGAGCCGAGATGGTGGCAGTTCACAAGTACCTCGGCGCCGATCCCTTCGCAACAGTCGTTCACGGGACATCGTGGCTCGACGTGTCGGCTCGAACCAGAATGGCGTTCCATCTGCAAGGCAAGAGGATGTACACCGGAGAGAGTGATAAGAGGAGCATCCGGAAGATCGCGAATTGGCTCAGACGCAGACGCGGAACGATCATCGTTGCCCTCTGCTCCTATCTGGACGCACTCTTCGAGGGGTTCCGAGAGTGCGACATCGTGTTCGACGAGGGAGTCGTCGGAGCCGTGCTCGGAATCGGCGAACCGGCGACCAATTCACTCGACCAGTTGGTGCGGACTCACGCCGGAGTCAACCTCTTCATGCGGTATTCCAACACCGAGAATGGAATCTTCGGAATCTCGGACGGCGCCCTGACTCGTTACACCCTCAACACCTCGACATTCCACTTCGAGATCCTCGAACTGGGTTCGGACGCACCCGTTCAACCCGGCGATATCGGGCGGATCGTGGTCACCGATCTGTTCAACCGGGCCTCGCCCTATCTCAGATATGACACCGGGGATCTCGGACGATTCGCCGTCGACGAGACCGGTGCTGCGAATCCTGCCATACTGCAGGAACTCCGAGGACGAAAGCGCGATTTTCCGGTCGGCGGCACAGCGGAGACACCACGGAGGCTGCTGTATATGGAAATCCTCGAACCCGTTGATCGGATGACGGACATCAAGCAGTTCCAACTGCGTCAGAACGATATCGGGAAATTCACCTGGGTGCTCAACGCACCGCAATCGGCCGAGATCGAGGCACGGCTGCGAGCTCTCCTCAATGAGAGCGTCGGAGACATCGTGCGCTGTGACTTCTCGTATGACTCCGAAGAACTCGTTGTGGGTTTCGGGAAACGCCAGCACTTCATCAATGAGATGCCGGATCCTGAGCAGCACTTTCGTTCCAGGTCATTGCGCTGAGTCGGGTGGCGAAGCCGATTCCCGCGCCGTGACGCGGACGCTTTCGTACTTGGCCGAAACGACGCCGGTCTCATAGAGACACCACTGCTGGCCGATGTCTCTGCCCATGGCACGGGCCAGATAGTACAGCGGGACATCGGCTCCGGCGAGATGCACGAATGGATACCCTCCGCCGAAGCGCGGATTGATGTCGATGACAGTGCTGCGTCCCTCCTCGTCGAGGAACATGTCGACATCGATGAGTCCGGTGAGCCCAGCCGCTTCCGCGATGAGAGCCGAATTCGCGACGAACGGTGCAGGATCCACCGTAACCGCTTTGTCCGTCTCGCCTGCTCTCATCCGCAGCTTGCGTCGGGCAAGGACAGCGGCGAGGTTCCTGGGGGCGCGGAGGGCACCGACGATGTCGACACCGTGTTCGACGCCGGAGAGTTTGGGCTGGACCACGACATCGTCGGCAGTCGGCTCAGTGTCTGATCGTGCAGGCGCGGTGAGCAGTGATTCGGCCACAGCCTCTTCCGCACGGTCAGCGGAGACGATGGCGAGGCCCGACGAGCCGCTGCCGAACCGATGTTTGACGACGACGTCATCAGAATTCGATGCAAGAGCCGACAGCCCGTCACGGTCTCCTCCGCTGACGGTCGGTGCCGTCGGTACGCCGATGTCGGTGAGCATCTGCGCCGTCTGCAGCTTGTCGACGCAGCCGCGCTGCCATTCGGCGGACACACCGGGGACGAGCACTCCCGACTGTCGCATTCGGTCCGCGAGGTCCGTATTCACATGGAGATGAAGGAGCTCATAGTCGTTGACGGAGATGAACAGCTGGGGTTCGAGGTCGGCGATGAGGTCCAACAGGGCGGTCTCATAAGCAGGGTCCGAGTACTTCGGCATGATTCTGCCGATGTCGCCATAAGTCGCGGATGAACTCGTCTTGTCGTTCTCAGTCACGACCACTCGACCGTCGATCTCGAGTGTGTCGAAGGCTTGCCGGAACCAATCGATGAGATACAGGCGGCGGCCGGCCGAGCCGATCACGACTGTGGCTGGAATCGACGTCATGTGGTCCTCCTGCAATCACTCAGCGTAGTGCGAGCTATGGGCGTATGTTTCCTCGGCGCGAAGAAGGCTGACACCTTTGAACGAACGTCGTCGGCCTGTTACTCAGAAGCTTATCCGCCTCTGAGACGACGAACCAGGATTCGTTGCGCTCCAGGCCCGTTCGAGCGGGTCACCGCAGGGTCACTGCGGGTCACCGCAGGCTCATGTGGAGCCCCGGTCCGAGCTCCTTCCACACCGGTAGCGTGAACCCCGAAATGCCGAGCTTTCCGAGCCGGTTAGAACGGTGCAGAAGAGTCTTTGAGAGCTCGCCGGTGTCGTCGGTCGCAATCATCGACAGCAGTCCTGCGCGCAATGGTTCCGCAGTGTGAAAGGACACGTTCATGGGCAAGTTCGAAGTGGACCCGCTGTCGTCGGTTGCTGTCGACGCAAAGGTGACGATGCAGAGTACGGAGGAGCAGTGACACCTCAGACGTTCAATGTGCTCGCGGTCTGCACCGGCAACATCTGTCGGTCGCGCATCGCGGAGTCGGTGCTCGCGAAGAGATTCGCCGACATCTCCGAGATTCGTCTGCGTTCGGCCGGGACACGGGCCGCCTCGGGGTGGCTGATCCCGGAGGAAGTGCGAGAGATCGCCGGTTACATGGGAGTCGACGAAATCCGTACCCGCCGCACGAAGCAGGTGAGCGAGCAGGCTCTTGGTGACGCCGACCTCGTCCTCGTGATGACTCGAGATCACCGGCGGGAAGTGGTCGAACTCAATCCGCGAATCGTCCGCAGAACCTTCACGATCCGTGAACTCGCCAGCCTCGCCGCGGTGACCCGCGACGCCGACATCATAAGCGAAGGCGGCGGGCCATCAGCAGACCGGGCCGCGCGCCTGCGCGCCGCAGTCGGAGCAGCCGGCCGGCGACGCAGCCGGCGCCGGTCCCCGAAACAAGTCACAGTCGACGATGTCATCGATCCTTACGGCTGCGATCGTGACACCTACGCCCGATCGGCGCTCCAGCTCGCTCCCGCGGTCGAAGGGGTCGCGGCTCTGTTCCAAAGGGCGCTCAACCTCGGGGAGGGAAAATGATGGGCGAGTTCGATCCGAAGACGCCGAGCCGGCGGCGAGGTCACCCGACCGTGGTACGCCGGAGGCGGCCGTATGACACGGTGAAGCGGACGATTGATGTCTGTGCCGGCGCGCTCGGAATCATTGTGACGGCACCGGTGCAAGCGGGAGTCGCTGTGATCGTCCTCGTCGTGCACGGTCGGCCGGTGATCTTCCGCCAGCCTCGTCCGGGGCGAGGGGAGGAGATCTTCGAGATCCTCAAGTTCCGGACCATGCTCCATCCCGACGACAAACATGTCACCGACGGCCAGCGCCTGACCCCGCTCGGACGGTTTCTGCGGGCTTCGAGTCTCGATGAGCTGCCCTCGCTGTGGAACGTCCTCCGGGGCGATATGAGCCTCGTCGGACCGCGGCCGCTGCGGGTCGAATACCTCGAGCGCTATACGCCGGAGCAATCGCGACGGCACGAGACTCTGCCGGGAATCACCGGTCTGGCACAGGTGCGAGGCCGCAATGAGCTCGACTGGGATGACAAGTTCCGCCTCGATGTGGAGTACGTCGACCGCCGGTGCCTGCGTCTCGACCTGCACATTTTGCTGCAGACGGTGCAGACCGTGCTGGGCAGACAGGGCATCAACAAAGGCGGATTCGATACGATGCCGACGTTCACCCGAGAGAAGGACCCCGGCGATGAACGTACGTGACCGATTCGGCGGCGCCAAGCTCGCCGCCGCGGTGCTGGTCGCTTCGCAGGTGTTGGCCGCCGGCGGCGCCGTGGCAGTGAACCTGTTGGCCGCTTTCGTGCTCAGCCCCGCCGGGCGCGGTGATCTCGCATTCGCACTTCAGCTTGCGTACTTTCTCTCAGTCTTCGCGATCATGGGCCTCGAACGCCCCTTCATCGCGGCGCGCTCCGGGGGATTCGGCACCGAGTACCGAGTCTTCTCCAAAATGGTGACACCGGGAACTCTCTGCATCCTGCCGGTCGTGGTCCTTGCCGCCATGTTCTCGCCATTCAGCACCGACTGGCTGTGGCTGGGCGTCATTGCGATCGCCGGCTATGTCGCACTCAATTCCTTGGTGCGGGCACTGCGCGTCGCCTATGTCTGCAGCCGTGAATGGAAATGGTTCACGGTCAATGCGGTCGCCACCCAGGTCATCATCGTCATCGGTGCCATGCTGCTGGTGCTCTTCAAAGTGGACGATCCGGTGCTGTGGATGTGGGCCTACGCCGCCTCGGCGCTGCCAGCCGTGGCGCTGCTGTTCCTCGTGCCCAAGTCGTGGAAGCCTGCGGCCCCGTCGCGGGAGGAGAGTCGGGGGCTGCGCCGCCGCGGCTTGGTCCTGCTGCCCTCGGATTTCAGCAACACTGCAATGCTCCGCTCGGACCGACTGCTGCTGCCCATGCTGAGCAGTTCGGCGGCGCTGGGCCTCTACGTCACCGTGGCCACTGTCCTGGAGATGGCGACCTGGCCGGTGCAGCAGTGGGTGGATGCCTCCCTGCGCAGCTGGTCGACGTCGTTCGCATCGGGTCCGCTCCCCGTCGTCAGGCTCATCGGCGGCAGCCTCCTCCTGCTCGCCGCCTCCGCCGGGCTGCTCGGGGCCGCAGCCTGGGCCATGATCCTCTTCGTCCTCCCGGAGTCCTACCTTCCGGCGACCACGGTGATCATTCCCCTCGCAGTGTCTGCCATCGTATTCGGCCTCACCCGTGTCCAACAGGGACTGCTCATCGCCGCGGACGCGCCGGGAACCGTGTCGATCGTCGAGATCGTCGGCACCGCAGCCTCGCTGCTGGCCTACCTCGCTCTGATTCCGCCCTTCGGGATGCTCGGCGCGGCCTACGGATCGATCATCGGCTACAGCGTCTGCGCTGCGGCCGGTGCGATCGCCCTTGCCAGGGTGTTACGCAGCAGAAGTGAGGGAACGATGCGAGCACAACCACCGGACTGCGAGCCGGTTGGTGCGGTGGGCGCCGCAGAGACGCCCGCGCTGATGGCGGCGACCGAGGAGTCTGCCCCTGAGACGACCGACCGATTCACAGATGAGACGAGGAAGTGAACCCATGGACATCCTGATGATCGCTCATTTCACCGGCGGTGGAAGCCACCCCAATGACCGTTTCGACGCCTTGGCGAGCATACTCGCCCGGCGTGGAGCGCAGGTGGAACTCGTCACCTCATCTTTCCATCACCTGTCGAAGTCGCAGCGGGACCTCACTCTCATCCGGAACCCGCAGTATCTGACGACGTATCTGGCTGAACCGGACTACCGAGGCAATGTCTCCATCGGACGTCTGCGCAGTCATCGTGTGCTGGCCAAGAGACTCAACGAGTATCTGCAACAGCGCAGAGTCCCTGATGTCGTCTACTGTGCCGTCCCCTCTCTCGAGGTCGCGCAGGTCGCTGCCGACTATGCCGAACGGCACGGAGTGCGATTCGTCATCGATGTCCAGGACCTGTGGCCAGAGGCCTTCGAAATGGTGCTCAGACCGCAGTGGGCAGGTCGTCCTCTGTTCGCGCCGTTGCGCCGAACGGCCGAACGGATCTACCAGGCAGCCGACGCAGTGATCACCGTCTCCGAGACCTATTCGAGCCGAGTCGCCGATGCACGCGGTGACGATTCAGCAGTGAGCACCGTCTACCTGGGAACGGATCTCAGCCGCTTCGACCGATTCACAGCAGAGCGACCGAGCGACGACGGATACGTCGAACTCGCCTATATCGGGACCCTGGGCCACAGCTATGATCTGCCCACCGTCTTCGGTGCTGTCCGCAAGCTGAACCACGATGGCATCCGCATGCGGCTGCACGTCATGGGCACCGGGCCGTTCGAAAGCCAATGGAGGTGTGAACTGGCCGATCTGCCGGACGAAGTCATCTTCTACGGACGACTCGAATTCCCGGAGATGGTAGCCCGCCTGCGCGGCTGCGATATTGCGATGAATCCCATCGTCGCCGGGGCCGCACAGTCCATTACTAACAAGATCGGTGACTACGCGGCGGCGGGCCTGCCCGTGGTCAACTCTCAGGAATGCGAAGAATACCGCGACCTCCTCGAGGACTACGGTGCCGGCATCAGCTGTGATCCGAGCATCGAATCCATGTCCCAGGCCCTGGTGGAGATGGCGGCCGACAGGCAGCTGGCCGAACGCGGACGCGGATCCCGCCGCATGGCCGAAGAACGGTTCGATCGTGTCGTGACCTATGAACGACTGGGTGAGGTGGTCCTCGATGCCAGCTGAACTCGCACACCCCAGCATGCTCCACCGAAGCAGAGCCGGGAGCCCAACAGACAACCATCAGAATCCCTCCAATGGAAAAGGCCGATCATGAGCGTTCAGCGTTATCTCACAATTCTCCGCGAGCGGTGGGTTGCCGCATTGTCGACGGTTATTCTTGTATTGGCCGCCGTCGGTGGGGTGACTGCACTGCAGCCGCCGACCTACGAGGCATCGGCGAACGTCTTCGTGCGCACGGACCCCGGAAGCTCTGTTGCGGACCGCTCCGCTGCCGCCGATTATGCGCGCCAGCAGATCTCCACCTACGCCGACCTGGTGACCACTCCGATCGTCCTCGATCCGGCGATCGACTCGCTCGGACTGACCACCGATGCCGGAGAACTCGCGAAACGAGTCTCGGCCACGGTTCCAGAAGACACCCTTCTCATCTCGATCACGGCTCAGGCCAGCGACGCCCGATCCTCGGCAGAGTTGGCGAACGCAGTGGCAGCGAGTCTCCGGTCGCAGGTGGCGGAGCTCGAAACGGCGAGTGGACCGGCAACCGTCCAACTCACGGTCGTCACCCCCGCCGCCGCTCCGAGCAGTCCGGCGTCACCGAACCTGGTGCAGAACTTCGTCCTCGGTCTGCTCGCCGCACTGCTGGCCGGACTCCTCGCTGCTGTGCTGCGAGATCTCCTCGACAACAGGGTCCGCAAGAGCAGCGATGTCGAGGCTCTGACCGATGCAGCGGTCATCGGCACCGTGGCCCGGATGACGGCAGGAGACGACCACACCCTCGTTTCGCAGTACGGAACTGAAGATGATCAGTCCGAGTCCTATCGGGAACTGCGATCCAATCTGCGGTTCCTCGAATTGGGCGAGACGAGTCGCTCACTGCTCGTGACCTCATCGGTGAAGGGAGAGGGTAAGTCGGTGACGTCCATCAACCTCGCTGCTGCGCTCGCCCGTGCCGACTGCAACGTCCTTCTCGTCGACGCCGACCTGCGGGATCCCTCACTGCACAATTATCTGGGGCTCGAAGGAGGAGCAGGACTGTCGACGGTGCTCATCGGCGATTCCGATCTGGACAATGTGGTTCAGCCCGTGGAACTGCCGAACCTCACTGTCCTGGCCAGCGGTCAGGTTCCGCCCAACCCCGCTGAGCTCCTCGACAGTGACCAGATGACGGCCTTCCTCGACGAAGCCGCAGCCCGGTATGACGTCGTCATTCTCGACTCAGCTCCGCTACTGGCGGCCACAGACGCTGCCGCGCTTGCACGGCGGGTATCCGGGACGATCTTCGTTGCCGGCAGCGGAACCGTCCGCCGGACGCAGATGTCGCAGGCACTGCGGAAGCTGCAGCTCGTCGATCGGCGCCTACTCGGCGTGGTACTCAACGGAATGCCGAAGACCGACAGCACGACCTATTCGCAGATCTACAGAGACGCCTATGCCGCACAGGCCCCGCAGACTGAGGAAACGGCAGCGCCACGACGTCGTCTGCTCCGTCGAGCGCGCGCATCGGAACAGCGTGCAGACGAGTCAACCGTCGAATCGGATGTTCGCG
This sequence comes from Brevibacterium sp. FME37, assembly GCF_014897485.1. NCBI lineage: Bacteria > Bacillati > Actinomycetota > Actinomycetes > Micrococcales > Brevibacteriaceae > Brevibacterium > Brevibacterium sp. FME37. The sequence continues at coordinate 24,971 of NZ_JABUYE010000007.1, read as the reverse complement.
CAGCTGTGGACGAACTGACGGAGAGTCTGCCGGGACGCAGCCGGAGTCGACATTCGGCATCGCACGGACTGTGGGCTGCCGGCGATGACTGAGCACCTGGCGGTCCATACAGCAGAGAGAGTGGCAGGAGGTGGATGGTCGTGTCCCTGACACTGGTGGAGAAGAAGCTGTCAGCTGATCGCCCCGCTGCCTCGGATCCGCCCGTCCATTCTCCGCTCTTCGTCATCGTCTTCACGGCTGCCTGCCTCTTCGTCGTCATCGTTGCTCGTCTGTGGTTCTCGACAGACGCCTCAGTCGTGAACGTTTCCAGCGAGGTGATGTCGATCGTCTCGTTCGTCCATGGAATGACGCTGTTCGTGTTCCTGGGCCGTGACCGCATCACGATGCCCGGCTATTTCATGGCCTCCAGTGCCGCCATCGTCGGGATCAGCGGACTGCTCGTCATCCCCGACCCCTACTTCATCGAAGGAGCTCGCCCCGAGGTCTACCTCAATGCGGCACTGTTCGCCAGCACTCTCACTCAGATCGGCATCGGAGCGCTGTGCCTGCGATCAGACTCGACAGGACGCCCAGAGCCGGTGATGCTGCCGCTGCGAACGGTGCAGTGGGCGCAGGGCGCCGGAGCCGTCGTGCTCACAATCGCAGCGGTCCTCGGTGACCGCCTCGAGCCCGTGCTCGACGGGGTCGGGTTCTCAGCCATCCTGCTCATCTGTGTCGCGACGCTGCTGAGCCCGAAGGGGCTGCAGAGTGTTTGGAACATCGTCCTCGTGCTCGGCGCACTCGTGACCTACCCGACGCTGATCATCTCCGGTACGGGCAGACTGCGAGCGATCGCTCTCATCTTGGCCCTCGCCTATGTCTTCTTCCTCCGCTACGGACGGCGCTGGATGAAGACCGCGGGTGTCATCCTCGCGCCCATCCTCTTGGCGGGGTTGGGGGCCTGGAGGAAAGAATACGAGGTGTCCTTGAGCGGGGACTACGGCAACGATACCGGACTGTCATCCATGTTCGTGGCCATCGGCAACTTCGGCTCGTTGGTCCATGACTCCGAACTGGGACGCCTCCCCACCCTCGGTGCTTCTCTTCTGTCTCCGCTGCGATCGGCACTGCCCGACGACCTGGCCCCGCATTGGATCCCCGAAGCCATCGGCTACGAACTCGCGGCACTCACCGACCCGGAACTCTACGGGACCGGATTCTCCACCGTCGCCTCCATCTACGGCGACCTGTGGTGGAACTTCGGGGCACTTGGACTGGTCATCGGGGTCCCCCTGCTCGCTCTGATGCTTGACCGCATCGATGTGTGGACGGTCCGCAGCTATCGGAGAGCGGCACAGGGCCCCCGCGACCTGCTGTACTTCGTGTTCTTCGCCTCGCTGCTCGGCGGGGTCGGCGACATCGTCTGGGCAGGATTCCACACCTGGATCGTGCGCATGTACGCCCGGATCGCAGCACTGCTTCTGCTCTGGGCGGTCACGTTCTATTCCCCGGCGCAGAACTTTCCCTCCTACGTGTCCTTCGGAACGCAGGGACGGCGCACAACGCCCAGGTGTTCGCTCTCGCGAACTTCGATTCACAGTGAATGAAGGACTGTCCATGACCGTTACCGAGCCTCTCACAATCGCCATCGCCTCCGCCGCCTATCGAGCGCACTATGTTAACTGGTTCAAGGATGCTCTGGCCTCGCAGGGCATTCGGGGTGAGGTGATCGCGCTGGAGTATCGGTCATCGGCGCCGACGTTGGCAGCAGCAGACTGCAGCGTAATCCTGCCCGCTTACAACTCACCGGAGTATCGCGGCGCAGTGCTGGAGTGGGCCCGAAGCGAGTCTCCTGACCTCTTCATCTCGCTCAATGACTATGAACTGCAGATCCTTGCGGATGGTCTTGCCGATGATCTCCGGGAACTCGGATGCACGGTGGCCTCCCTCGGCTCGGCTGCCCAGAAGATCGTCCTCGACAAACGCCTCTTGGCTGCGACTCTCCATGACTGCGCCATCCCGACTCCCACGACGTGGCTGGGCAGCGAGGCCGAGCAGGCGATCAGCGTGAACCCCAGCGGCGACTTCGTCGTCAAGCATCGGTTCGGCAGCGGTTCGGCAGGTTTGGGATTCGCCTCCGCGAAGACTCTTCGCGCGGCTGTCGACGAGTCGGCGCAATCCGCGAAGAACCCGGACGGCAGAACGAGTTCGGCCGGTCTCGACGCAGTGATCATCCAAGAACAGCTGCCAGGCACCGAATACGGTGTTGACGGAATCTTTTCGCTGCACGGGACCGGAGAGCTGCGCGGAGTGCTGGCACGCCGCAAGGATCGCATGCGGAACGGAGACACAGACGTTGCCACAACAGTGCCCGCTGAACGATTCGCGGCCTCCCTGGCTGCTCTCGGCAGAGTCCTCACACCGGTCGGTCCCATCGACGTCGATTTCAAAGAGTCAGCCGATGGTGAGCCGCTCATCATCGACGTCAATCCGCGTTTCGGAGGAGGCTACCCGTTCTGCCATCTCGCCGGAGCCGATGTCCCCGCTGACATCGTCAGAACGTTGGCCGGGTGGGACAATGATCCGTCTCTGCTGCGGTGTGAACCCGGACTCACCTCGGCCCGACGAGACGACTTCATGGTGCTCGGCCAGGCCTGAAGGCTTCGCGGTGCTCGGCTAAGCCGATTCTGACCAGATGTTTCCTCTCAAGCAGTCTTCTGCGGTGCCCTTTCTCCTGACCTGTTCCAAGGACTCTCCTTGACGGACGAAGACCGCGGGCGGAAACTCGATGAATGACGACTGGTAGGACATGGTGTAGGCGCCCACACGCTCGAAGATGATCCGATCGCCTTCGCACAGCAGCGGGGCGTCTTTGAGGACGGTCAGCCGGTCATTCTCCATGCAGGTGAATCCGCAGATTACCTGCTCAGGAACGGACTCCGTCGATGCCGTTTCAAGGCGGAGTCCGAAATCCTTCTCGCGCCGGAACTGCGGATCGATGTCGGTGCGGCTCGCATCGGTGATGACGAAGCGTTGACCTCCGATCTTCTTCACATCGATCACCTGTGCGTGGAATTCGACGGCAACAGCAATGAGCGACCCTCCGGGCTCAACGATCAGTCGAGTCTGTTCGACGTCGATCGTGCCATCGAGTTCTTCGCGGATGGCAGACACATACTGACCGAAAGTCGGGCTCCCTCCGGGACTGTTGAAGAACCCGCCGCCGATGTCGATCCAATCGAGGCGAAGCTGATGAGAGGTGATGACCTCTGCGGCCACCGCCGCTGCGGCGCGGAAGACCTCGAGGCTCTGCGTGCACGAGTTCCGATGCATATGGAGGCCCGTGACTTGCACTCCAGCGGACTCCAATGTGGTGATCGCCTGACTGAGCTCTCCGCTCTCAGCATTGAACCCGAAACGGCTGCTGGCCCCCGCCAAGGTGTTCTCTCCGGGGCAGCGGGCATCAAGATCCCAGTTCACACGCAATCCTGCACGCAGCACACGGTCCGGCTCTGCCGCCGCCAGTTCGGCCGCCCAGCGGACCTCCCGCTTCGAATCCAGATTGATCACGGCCCCGTAGAGCAGTGCCTGCCGGAGACGATCACGGCCTTTGACCGGACCATTGAAGACGATCCGATCAGGTGAGAAACCGACCGCCAGCGCCAATTCGTACTCGGAATCCGAGACCACTTCGGCCCAGACCCCTCGTCTGTGCATGAACGAGAGCAGCCAGGGCAGGGAATTGGTCTTGAACGAGTACGACAGAATCGCGTTCGGCCAGTGACAGTCGAGCGCACGGCGAAAACCACCGACCTGCTCTTCAAGGGCCGGGAGGTCGAGGACATACGACGGTGTCGGCGGCTCACCCGGTCGGACCAGTTGCTTCAGCGCATCAGCCATGCTTCTCTGTTCCTCATTTCCGGGCAGCAGGTGCAGCCAGTTGGGCACACCTCGCTGCCAACGTTCGGCACTTCTTGGGGGCTCGCAATCGCTGCTGTCGGGGATTGGACCGACCTCGGTATGTGCGTGGTCATCTCCGCGACAGAGGCCAGCGTCCTGAGCAGACGAACCTGGGCAGACGGTCCTGGGCAGACATGAGAACAGCGATAGTGAAGCGGCAGACCACGATCGGCTTCCGCTGATTTCGACGGTACCAGGATGGGTGCTCCCCAGCGGTTCGTGCACCCGCATTCCCATGGCGGACTACCGCAGAAGAGGCATGGAGCGGCACATAATCGTCTGCTGAGCGGGCACATTGGTAGTCCGAGACGGACCGCAGTCGATGGGCTGATGGAGCAGTCGGGTCAGGTTGGGGAGGAGCGGGGGAGTTGAGATGTACGTCGACGAACACGACGCGGGCTTGATCCGCCGAGATGAAGGATGGGTGGCCGTGAGCTCGAACGCCGAGGGTGGGAGGCAGGATCCTCGTCGCAGTCTGGGCGACTTCATCGTCGAGCTCGAGTCCGCAGGCACCGGCCCGGTCGACCCCGAACTCTGTCGACGACTCTGGGTCGGGAGTGCCGGTCGTGCTCGATTCGCCAAGTCAGTACTCCGCGCTGCAGCAGCGGCCGGCGTCAGCGTAGATCCTGAATCTGCGACCTTCTCCGAGTGGGTGGCGGAGCTGTGCCCGCCGTTGACTTTGGAGCTCGGTCCCGGCGACGCAATCGCAGCGGCAGTGCTGGCGCAACTCAGCACCGTATCCGAGTCGACCACTCTGCGAGTACTGACGGCGGTGTCCGATGATCTTCTCGTCGGCACCGGTTTCCGTGATCCGGAAGGAGTCATCGACAGGCTCGAGTCCAACGGGGTCCTCATCCGAGTCGACGACGTCGCGCGCGGAACACTGCTGCAGATCCCGACTCTCATCGCGGCCAAGCTGCGTCACGATCTCGCCGCCGGGGCGGGACCGGTGGTCGCATCGCTGCTCGACGTGCTCATCGACCACATGGAGTCGGCGGGAACCGTCGACGCGGACCTTCTCGGGGATGTGCTGCTCCTGGCTCGACACGGTGGACACTGGGCCCTGCTGCAACGGGTGACCGAGGCGGTGGGCATACCGATGTTCCTGCTCGCACCCCGGCCCGCCTGCACCGCGTTTCGCCTCCTGCCGCCCAAGGTCCGTGCGGCCTGGTCGGGTCTCGAATTCTTCGGAACACTTGCCGAGGACATCGCTGCAGGCACCACTGCCGGAACGCCCGCTAAGATTCGGACGGCGACAGTGAGACAGACAGGGCCGGGAATGCTGAGATCACGGTTGCCCGGAACACTTGATGCGCTGGATCCCGCGACGGTCGAGCTCGGAGATGTCAGACGAGAGGAACAGCCGACCATATTCGTCGGCACGGTCCGCTCGATGATCGGACTGGCCGATGCCGGCCGTCATGGTGAGGCTGCGGAAATGGGAATGCGGGCCGCCGCGACTATCCCCAGCGCACGTGCGCGTTCCATCGTCCGGCTCCTCACCGCGATCGCTCTCCACCACGCAGGAGCGTCCCGCCGCGCATTGTCCCTTCTCAATGAGATCGAAGGACCGGCTCGTGCCGGGCATATCGACGGCGACTTTCTTCTGCCGGCGATCATCGCCTGGACGGCCCTCATCTCGGCGATCAGCGGCGATCATGAACGAGCCGATGCGCACCTGGTGGCGGCCGTGGAGCCGTCGAGTGAAATGCGATCCGGTCCCGGCCCGGGTGAGAGCTCAGCCGACCCGGTGCCGCAACCTGCAGTCATCATCGACGAACTGGTCACCCCAGCCAGACGCATCGCTTCAGCGCTGCGGGCCCTCGACCGACTCGATCTCGACCGGGCGAAACGCGAACTCGATGCGCTCTCGACGTATCCGGAACTGCGGACGCTGTGGGTCTACCTGCCGTACATCGCCCGGTCACTGGCGGTTCTGTCGGCCGAGGCGGAGTCCGGGCTGCTGTTCGTCAACGACGATGCGGAACGGTTCCGAGACTCCGGTGTCCTGTCCGAGGCGGAGAAAGATCTGCTGGCGCTCGGGCGCAGCATGGTCTTCATCGCCCTGGGGCAGCTGCGGTGGGCCGAGATAGACCGTGAACGACTCTCTCCGGCCTGTGACGCCCGTATCGTCCTCGACGTCCGTTCGACGCTCGTCGCCGGTCGAAACGACGAGGCGATCTCATGCGCAGACACATGGTTCTATCACCACCCGCTGAGCCCGCGCAGCCGGGCTGAGCTCGCTGCCATCAGAGCAGCGGCCAAGCTGCGCCGCGGGGATGAAGATGCGGCACGGAGCGACTTCTCCACGGCAGTGAGCTTGTCGGCGTGGGTGAGTTCGCTGCTCCCGCTCGCGCTCCTTCCCCTGTCCGACCGCAAGCTGCTCGTCGAGCTCACCGCCGACTCGCCCGCATGGGCGGAAGCTGCGGCGGAATTCTCCGACACCTTCGCAACGCCGGAAGAACTCATCACCCGGCTGCGCACGATCGGCCCGGTCTCCGTGGACATAGCGTCGATGCCCCAGCTCAGTGCGGGAGAGGCCCAGCTCATCGACTTTCTGGCGCGAGGTCTGACCGTCGCCGAGATCGCCGTCGAACTGCAGCAGGTCACCGGCACCGTGAAGAACCGGCTCTCGGCGCTCTACCGCAAGTTCGGGGTGTCGAGCCGGGCGGAAGTGCTCAGTCGTGCCAGGTCTTTCGGCTACCTCGCCTAGGAACACAGTCGAGGCCCAATGACCCTGCCACCTCACGCCGTGACGAGGTCCCGCCTCCGGAACCCGACCGTCCCCGCCCCGACGAGGACCACAGCGATCCCGACGAACCACAGGACCGCCTCGGCGGAGAGATCCTGAGCCGGATACTGCCCGATATGGGTGAACAGGGAGAGGTCGAGGACCGCGTCGTCGAGTTGCATCATCCCGCCGAAGAGGGCGAGCACCGCCGACGCTCCGAAGATGATCCAGCTCAGGCTCATCAACCGCGGGGCGAAGCCGTAGAGCAGGTAGGCGAAGCCGAGCAGGGCCCAGATCGACGGCGTCTGCGCGAGGTGCCCGAGGGTCGTCGGCCACAGCAAGGACCAATCGTCCATCGACACCGCCGCACCGAGACCTTCGCCGAGACCGGCCATGGCCATCAGCCAGCCTGCGCCGACCAGCGTCACGGCGGCCCAAGAAGCCAACCAGCCGCTGCGGGAGACTGCGGTCGCGAGCACCGGTTCGGTGTGGAAGGAGGATTCCTCAGAACGCACCCCACCCGCGGCGATGACCGCATACGCGCCAACGATGATCGCGAAGTACAGAGCCATATAGCCGAGGTAGCCGTCGACGATTCCGGACCGTCCGCCCATGATCGCCAGAATCTCCGGCGGCATTCCCGCCGCGCCCTCGTCCATGGCTCCCGTGAACGAACCGAACACCACGCCCATGACCAGCATGCTGATCGACCACCAGATCAGATTCGATGCCTGCAGGCGCAGCGCCAGACCGAGAGGTGTTGCCAGCAACGGTCCTGCCCGCGATCGGCCCAGCCGTTCGGCGATGATCCCTGCGCTCAAGTCACGACGTGACTGCAGCGCCACGGCAACGACGATGAGGACCGCGAACAGGCCGGCCGAGTACAGCAGCGGCCACCAGCGGTCGAGTGTGAACGGTGCCGTCTGCTGCGCCCACCCCAAGGGGGAGAGCCAGGACAGCCAATCGAGTGAACCCCCGGACACCGCCGACATATCGCCGATACCGCGGACGACGAAGCCGAGCGCAAACACCGCACCGGCCATCGACGAGGCGGCCCTGGCGAAGGCGCTCAGCTGCACGGTGACCGCGGTAACCGCCGCGAACACGCATCCCACCGCGCCGATCCCGATCGCGAACAGCACTGTCGCCGACCACGATTCCGGCTCGGCCTGCGAGAATCCGAACGCCGCAGCCATTCCCGCGCTGAGCAGGACATTCATGAACACCGTGAGCACGAGGGCCGCGATGAGCTGAGTGTGCCGACCGGTGACCCCGGCGCGGACGAGTTCGGCCCGCCCGGTCTGCTCCTCGGCGCGAGTGTGCCGAGAGACGGTGAGGATCGACATCAGTGCCGACCCGATCATGAGGAACAACCCGTACATTCCGACGATGAACCGGGGGATCGTCACCTGATCGAGCCCGTACCCCGGCCCCGTGATGAGCGCCATCACCGGATTCTTCGCAAAGGCCGTCATCGCCTGCAGCGAATCCGAGTCCATGACCACAGCGATCGCATTCGCGAAATATGCGGTGAGCGCGGAGAGCGCGAGCACCCAGATCGGCAGCCACAGCCGGTCCCGTCGCAGCATGAACCTCAGCAGGTGACCCAGCCCAGCCAGGCTTCCCTCGCCGAGGCGGCCGCCCCGCTCGCGTTCATGTGCACCATGATGGCGCCCGGACCGTGGTGCCGTCGCCCCACCGCTGTGGACGGGACGATCTCCGTCTTCCGTGTGCGCAGCCAGCAGATTCATGGCTCATTCCTCCTTGCCGTAGTGCCGCAGGAGCAGCTGTTCGAGGGTCGGCGGGGTGGCGGTGAGCGATTCGACATCATGCTCGCCGAGTGCCCGCATGATCTGCGGCAGCTGAGCGGTATCGGCGCTGAAATGCAGCCGCGAACCCTCGCGCACGAGGTCATGGACTCCTGCCATCTCGGACAGAGCGGGCACATCGTGTTCGAGTCCGACGGTGATCGTTGTCCGCGACAGGTGGCGCAGATCTGCCAGGGCACCGGATTCGACGATTCGTCCTGACCTGATGATCGATACCCGATCAGCCAGCGCCTCCACCTGAGCCAGGATGTGGCTCGAGAGCAGAACCGTGCGGCCCTCCTCCTTGGCCTCTCTGATGCATTGTTGGAATACGGCCTCCATGAGTGGGTCGAGGCCGGCCGTCGGTTCATCGAGGAGCAGGACGTCGACATGGGAGGCCAGCGCGGAGATCAGTGCGACCTTCTGCCTGTTTCCCTTCGAGTACGTCCGGCCCTTCTTGCGTGGGTCGAGGTCGAAGCGCTCGATGAGTTCGTTGCGTCTGCTGATGTCGACCCCGCCGCGCAGGCGGGCGAACAGGTCGATCGCCTCACCGCCGGTCAGGCTCGGCCAGAGTTCGACGTCGCCGGGGACGTAGGCGAGTCTGCGGTGCAGCGACACCGCCTTCGCCCAGGGATCCTCTCCGAGGAGCCTGATGCGCCCCGAATCATGTTTGAGGATTCCGAGCAGAATCCGGATGGTCGTGGACTTTCCGGCGCCGTTCGGGCCGAGGAAGCCATGGACCTCGCCGCGGGCGACGTCAAGTGACAGTCCGTCGAGTGCGCGTACGCGTCCGTAGCTCTTGACGACGTCCTGCATGGAGATGGCCGCACGTTCGTGGTCGGCCGCCGCCGAGGCGGGGCGCGGGGTGCTTGTCGTCGTGGTCATGATTGATTGCCTCCAGAGGGGTCGGTGGGGTCGGAATCTATGTCGGCACGATCAGGCCGGGCAGCGTCGGGCACGGGTCCGGTGTCTGCGCGATCGGGCTGCGACGGATCGGGCTGTCCCTCGGGCGTCGCTGAGAGGACGCCGTTGAGGTAGAGGTCGAGCAGGTGAGGCGCGAGGCGTGTCATCGTCTCAGCCGTACTGTTCGTGCCCAGGGACGTCTGCAGCCGCTGGGCGAGTATTGACGGGGAGAGCGCGAGGGTCGCGATCGTCGCCGCCTGGCCGCGCGGGTCGTCGCTCTGGCGGAAGGCGTACCCTGCGAAGCCGTGGGAGATGTAGTCCTCAACCAGGTCGACATAGTGCTCGAAGTAGCGCTGGCCGTGTTCGCTGGGATCGAGCAGGGACTTCATGAGGTAGTCGATCTTCGTGCTCATGTCCGGATCGTCGAAGATCATCTGCATGGCGTGGACCGCGTACTCGGCGTTCTGAGCCTTCGACTCGGCGATCGCGGCGAAGACATGATCGTCACAAGCCGTGCGCAGACCTTCCTTCGACCCGAAGTGGTGGATGACGAGCCCTGGAGAGACCCCAGCCGCCGAGGCGATGCTGCGGATCGTCGATTTCGTGAACCCGTGCTCGGAGAACTCTCGGACCGCAGCCGTGAGGATCTTCTCCGCAGTCTCCGGCGAGGAGTTGGGGGAACGAGTGGGCTTCGCCCCTGCCGTGCCCTGGTTCTTCGTAGTTCCCGGCTTCTGCGGAGTCGAGTCATCATGTGTTGAACGCATGTTTAATATTAAACGCTTGTTCAATGCTGGAGTCAATGGGTAGCGGATGAATTCATTCACCCCTTGACGTACAACCAGGTGGTTGTATCATTGATGCCATGGAGGCACTTCTGGATGATCAGGTGGATGCGATGTTTCACGCATTGGCCGATCGGACGCGACGGGACATTGTGCGGCGTGTCATGGATGAAGAGCTTTCGGTGTCCGAGCTCGCCGATTCCTATGAGATGAGCTTCGCGGGGGTGCAGAAGCACGTTGCTGTGCTCGAGCGCGCGGGACTCGTGTCGAAGCGGCGAGTCGGCAGGGCGCAGATCGCCCGTGTCGAGATGAGCGCGATCCGTACCGTGGCGTCGCTGCTGAACGAGCTCGAGGACATGTGGCGTGCGAGAGTCGCGCGCATCGATGACCTGCTTGCCGACGACGAGGCTGCCGGTCGATGAAGTGACCCGATCCCGTCAACTGGGCGGGAGATGAGACATTCGAGGAGAAGCCATGCCAGTTCTAGACACCACTCATGATGAAGAGACACTGACCCTGACGTTGGTCGCTGAGTTCGCGGCGACGCCGGAGCGAGTCTGGGAGGTCTACGCCGACCCGCGCCAGTTGGAGCGAGTCTGGGGGCCACCCACCTATCCGGCCACGGTCGTTGACCACTCGCTGACTCCTGGCGGCAGGGTCACCTACTACATGACCAGCCCAGAGGGTGAGAAGTTCTGTGGGCTCTGGGAGGTCTCCTCGGTGGAGGAGGCTGCACGCTTCGTCTTTCGCGACTACTTCGCAGACGAAGACTTCAACGCAGTCGAATCGATGCCGGGTAGCAATAACACCTACACCTTCGAAGCGATCGAGGGCGGCACTCGCGTCACCTACGAATCGTCCTTCGACTCCCTTGAGGGTCTGAAGACCGTACTCGACATGGGCGTCGTCGAAGGCTCGACCGGAGCGATCAACCAGATCGACGAGCTGCTGGCCAAAGGCTGAAGCAGGCGACCGAAGCAGGCCGGTGCGGGATGCGTAAACGATTGGTATGTTCTCTTCGATCGTCGTGCTCAGATCGAAGAGAACATGCCAACCGTTTGCCTTCCAGCGCAGAGGTCCGAGCCCGCGGCCCCGTTCTCACCCTTCGACTTGTGCCTGCATCGACTTAGCCGGGGCATCGGGCCTGACCGGGATGATGAGGAGCAGGCCGATGAACAGCACAACGAGGATACCCAGGGTGCCGGCCCGCTGGAATCCGAAGATCGAGATCGAGACGGCGAACATGGCCGGACCCAGGAAACTCACGGCGCGACCGGTCGTGGCGTAGAGTCCGAAGTTTTCTCCGGCTCTCTCAGGCGGAGTGATCCTGGCCAGGAACGACCGACTCGAAGACTGCACCGGTCCGACGCAGAAGCTGAGCACCAGTGCGCAGACCCAGAACACGACCGGGGCATCGCTGAAGAGGATCGGCATGCCGCCGAGCAGGATAATGATGAGTCCGGCGATGATCACCGGTTTTGGCCCGTGCCTGTCATCGAAGACTCCGGCGATCATGGCGCCAGCACCGGCCGCGACGTTGGCTGCCACACCCAGGATGATGATCTCGGCGGGGGAGAAGCCGTAGCTGCCCGCCGCGAGGACACCGGCGAAGGCGAAGATTGCGGCCAGTCCGTCACGGAACACTGCCGAGGCGATGAAGAACCGCAGCGTCTGGTGTTCCTGCTTCCACATCCGCACGAGCCGACGCACAAGTGCGCCGTAGTCGGCGATGAATGCCTTGATCGGATGTCCGCCCGAAGGTTTTGAAGCCTTGGCGCTCGGTGCTGTGAACATCACCGGGACAGCGAAGATGGCGAACCAGACTGCGGACAGAGCGGCGACGACGCGGAATCGCATTCCACCTTCATCGCCGGCGCCGAAGAGCCCCACCTCGGGCTGGATGACGAGGACCAGCAGGATGACGAGCAGCACGAGGCCACCGGCGTAGCCCATGCCCCAGCCGAAGCCGGAGACTTTCCCGACATTGTCGGGCTGGGTGATGCGGACCATGATGCCGTTGTAGGACACCTCGGCGAATTCGAAGAACACGCTGCCCATGGCGATGAGGAGGAGACCCAGCCACAGATATTCGGGGGAGTCGCGGACGAAGAAGAGGCCGAACATCGTGAGAATGACGATCCCGGTGTGGACTCCCAGCCACAGTTTGTGCCGCCCACCGGAGTCTGCCCGAGTGCCGGCTGCCGGTGCTACTAGCGCGATGATGAGTCCGGCGGCAGCCGTCGACCAGCCGAGGGCAGAGGAGCCTGCCTCCTCGGTCGCGGCCACGCTCTTCGTCAGGTAGGGGGCGAAGACGAAGGTGATGATGACGGCATTGAACGATGCCGATCCCCAGTCCCAAAGGGCCCAGCTGAGGATGCGAGAACTGGGACTCAGCCGGGTGCTGCCTTGTGTCTCCATGGTTGCACTGTACGCAATCTTCGCGTCTGCCGGTGCCTGCCCCCTCTTTGTGCCGGTGGTGGTCGCCAGTGCTGCTATCAGCCAGAGGAGCGGTGCTCATGGTGAGTTTCCCGCATGATTCCTGAGAGATGGCTTGATAGCAATGGTGTATTGCGGCAGAGTGGGTAGTCGTTCACGACCGCTCGAATCGAAAGGCCTCATGGATACCTCCGACGAAGCAGAGGGCAATGAGGTGGGAGAAACGACCTCCTCTGCGCCGAAAAACGACATAGACAATCCTCACCTGTTGGTCAAAGGACCCGATCCGATCAGATTGCATCTGTCGCGCGATGTGTCGCTGGCAGAAGCCGACACTGATGATGAGATCACTGCCAAGTTGAAAGCGCAGGGGGTGCGCCTCGGCAAGGGCCTGATCGCTCCGGCCGTGTTCTGGCCCGCGCTGATCACCATTATTCTGGTGGCACTGCTGGCGATTCTCCTGCCCAAGGGCACGGACACGGTTCTTACCAACGTCAACGATTGGATCGTGGCCAACCTCGGCTGGTACTACATGCTTGTTGTGGGCGGATTCGTCCTCTTCTCAATCGTTCTCGGATTCTCGAAATTCGGAAAGATCACGCTCGGTCGCGACGGGGAGAAGCCCGAATTCGGAGTCTTCTCCTGGTTCGCCATGCTCTTCGCAGCCGGTATGGGCATCGGCCTGGTCTTCTACGGCGTCGGTGAGCCACTGACCTATGCCACATCCGGCCCCAAGCCGGGATGGGACGGCAGCGAAGCGGATATCTCCAAGTTGGCGATGGCCCAGACCTTCATCCACTGGGGACTGCATCCTTGGGCGATCTACGCCGTGATCGGACTGGCGCTGGCCTACGCGATCCACCGCCGCGGACGTCCGGTCTCGATCCGCTGGGCGCTCGAGCCTCTGCTCGGGCACCGCGTCAAGGGCTGGATGGGCGATATCATCGACATCCTCGCCATCTTCGGCACCGTCTTCGGCATTGCGACCTCACTGGGGCTCGGCGTCCAGCAGATCTCGTCCGGTCTCCAAGCGATCGGGCTGGTCGGCGAGGTCGACAATATGTTCCTCGTCATCCTCATCGTCGTCATCACCTTCCTGGCCACACTGTCCGTGATCTCGGGAGTGGGCGCGGGAATCAAGTGGCTGTCGAACATCAACCTGTCGCTGGCAGGCCTTCTGCTCATCGCCGTGCTGCTGCTCGGCCCCACCTTGTTCCTGTTCCAGAACCTCATCGAATCCCTCGGCGTCTACCTGGCGAACTTCTTCAACATGACCTTCGACGTCGGTGCCTACACCGGCGAAGAAGGCGCCGAGTGGGCATCCAGCTGGACGATCTTCTACTGGGGTTGGTGGATCTCCTGGGCCCCGTTCGTCGGTGTGTTCATCGCCCGAATCTCGCGGGGACGCACCGTCCGGGAGTTCATCGCCGGCGTCCTCCTCGTGCCCACCGTGGTCGGATTCATCTGGTTCGCCGCACTTGGCGGCACGGGAATCTACCGACAGCTCTTCGGCGAGGGCGGCCTGGTCGACCCGGAAGAGGGAGTCGTGGCAGAGAAGGTGCTCTTCGACGTGCTCAGCTCCCTGCCGATGGGCAGCATTCTCTCTGTGATTGCCATCATCCTCGTGGCGATCTTCTTCATCACCTCCTCGGACTCGGGATCGCTGGTCGTCGACATGCTGGCGTCCGGCGGACACCCGAACCCGCCGGTGTGGTCACGCGTGCTGTTCGCCGCACTCGAGGGTGCTCTGGCGATCGGACTGCTCCTGGCCGGCGGCCTCGGTGCTCTGCAGGCGGCCTCCCTGGCGACGGCGCTGCCGTTCAGCATCATCCTGATATTCATCGCGATCTCGATGGTGCGGGCGTTCCAGATCGAATCCGTCAGAGCTCGGGAGATCGAGACCGGTCAGCGTTACCACGAGGTCGGTGAGCACATCGCCGATGACTTCGACGAATACCTCGGCGACAAGGTCGATGCACGCATCGACTATCGACTGTCACGGACCAAGGGCGTGTTGAACAGGGCGCCCAAGGAGGAGCGGAAGCCCAAGGGCTCGCGGTAGGGGCCTGCCTTCCGCAGGCATCTGCCTTCCGCAGGTATCTGTCTGCGGCAGGGCCCGTCGAAGCAGCAGAGGCGACCAGGGTATTTATCCTGGTCGCCTCTGCTGTCTGCGTTTTCGAGGAGGAGACGAGAATTCTCCGTGCACGGCGAGGACCGCTTCAGCTGGCAACGGGAGACCGAGTAGTCTGGGGGCAACCGAAAGCGCATTGAATCCACCGATCAAGGAGCCCGTATGCCCATTGCAAGCCCCGAAGTGTATGCCGAGATGATCAACCGGGCGAAGTCAGAGGGCTTCGCGTACCCCGCGATCAACTGCACCTCCTCCCAGACGATCAATGCGGCCATCCGCGGCTTCGCTGAGGCCGGATCCGATGGAATCGTTCAGATCTCGACCGGCGGTGCCGAATACATGTCCGGCCCGACGATCAAGGACCGTGTGCGCGGTGCCATCGCGTTCTCCGTCTTCGCCGCCGAGGTGGCCAAGAGCTACGACGTCAACATCGCACTGCACACCGACCACGCCCCGAAGAAGGAGGTCGAAGAGTGGGTGAAGCCGCTGCTGGCTCTGTCGACCGAACGTGTGAAGAACGGTGGCGAGCCCTACTTCCAGTCGCACATGTGGGACGGCTCCGCAGTCCCGCTGAACGAGAATCTCGTCCTCGCCGAGGAGCTGCTTGAGCTCTCGGCGGCCGCGCACTCGATCCTCGAGATCGAGGTCGGCGTCGTCGGCGGTGAAGAGGACGGTGTCGAGAACGAGATCAACGACAAGCTCTACACCACGGTTGCCGACGGCCTGGCTACGGTCAAGGCCTTGGGCTCGGGCGAGAAGGGTCGCTACCTCACGGCTCTGACCTTCGGAAACGTCCACGGTGTCTACAAACCGGGCAATGTGAAGCTGCGCCCGGAACTGCTCGGTGAGATCCAGACCGATGTCGGCGCCGAGGTGGGCAAGGACAAGCCATTCGACCTCGTCTTCCACGGTGGTTCGGGTTCGAGCGCCGAAGAGATCGCCGAGGCGGTCCGTCACGGTGTCGTGAAGATGAACATCGACACGGACACCCAGTACGCCTTCACCCGTCCGGTCGTCGAGCACATGTTCCGCAACTACGACGCGGTGCTCAAGATCGACGGTGAGGTTGGGAACAAGAAGATCTATGATCCGCGCGCCTATGGCAAGGCGGCCGAAGCCGGCATGGCCGATCGCATCGTCGAGGCCTGCCAGAACCTCGGTTCCGCAGGCACCAGCCTGAAGTGATCGGCACACTCCGAATCAGTGCAGCCAGTTGAAGTGACAGCACACCAGCACTAACAGCTCAGCAGTACGACGCGAGGTCCGGGACGCCATTGTCCCGGACCTCGCGAGCATTCACTGACTTGTATTCAATTATTGTGTTGTGCTCAGCCTTCCGAGACCGCTTCGCCCGCATTCACACGGGCGGATCGTTTGTCCCAGAAGTCGGCATTTCTGATATTCAGCGCCTTGGGATCGAAGACCGGATCCAGGCCCTGCTTCGTCTGACGTTCGAAGTCCCGGAGGAGCTTGAACGCCGGGCCCTGCAGGAAGAGGATCGCGATGATGTTGAGCCATGCCATGAGCCCCACACCGATATCGCCGAGCGCCCAAGCGCTGCCGGAGGTCGACATTGCACCGACGGCGACCGCGACGAGGATGAGCACCTGCAGGACGCGTGTGCCGATGGTCAGCGCCAGGGGGTTCTTGAACCGTCCCAGCAGGTAGACCAGATTGGTCTCGGCCATGTAGTAGTACGCAACAATAGTCGTCAGTGCGAAGAGGAAGATCGAGATCGCGATGAAACCAGCGCCGAAGCCGGAGATCATCGTGTCGAGACCGGCCTGTGGCCACTTCTCGCCCGGAGTCGCAGCGATCGACTCGACCATCTGACCACGGCCCGTTCCGATGATCGTCTCACCATCATCACCGAAGACCTTGTACATGCCGGTGGAGAGGATCATGAACGCGGTGGCGGAACACACGAACAGAGTGTCGATGTAGACCGAGCCGGCCTGGACGAGGCCCTGCTTCGATGGGTGTGAGACCTCGGCGGCCGCAGCCGCGTGAGGTCCGGTGCCCTGACCGGCTTCGTTCGAGTAGATTCCGCGCTGGACGCCCCACTGGACGGCCATGCCGATGATTCCGCCGAAGGCGGCTTCTGGACCGGCATCGATGCCGAAGGCCGACTTGAACACGAGCTCGAAGACCGGGACGATCTGGTCGGCGTTGATGAGCGTGACGGCGATCGCGGCGATGATGTAGATGACGGCCATGAAGGGTACGGCCAATGAGGCGAAGTGCGCGATGCGCTTGACTCCGCCGATGACGATGAAGCCCATGATGATCGCGAGGATGACCGCCGTGATCCAGGTCGGAGTTCCCCACGCGTTCTCAACGGCACCGGAGATCGCGTTGGACTGAATGCCGGGAAGCATGAAGCTCATGGCCAAGACGGTTACAGCCGCGAAGACCATGCCGTAGACCTTGAACAGTCCCTTGGCCTTGGTATGACGATAGGCCTTCTCGATGTAGTAGGCCGGACCACCGCGGTACTCGCCGGTCTTGGGGTCCTGCTCCTTGAACACCTGACCGAGCGTTGATTCGACATAGGAGGTCGACGCGCCCAGCAGCGCAGAGATCCACATCCACACGATCGCTCCGGGGCCGCCGAAGCCGATGGCGGTGGCGACGCCGGCGATGTTGCCGACGCCCACACGACCGGCCAGCGACATCGCAAGTGCCTGGAATGAAGAGACACCCTCATCGGAGCTCTTGCCGCGGAACATCTGCGTGAAGATGGCTTTGATCTGTCGGATCTGGACTGCGCGCGAGCGGATTGTGAAGTAGACACCGGCACCGAGGCACAGGTAGACGAGGGCAGATGACCAAATGATGTTGTTGAGCCAGTCGAGGACTGCGGACATGCTTCTCCAATCAGGGAGGCAAACAATGGAATCGAACAGTGAGCGGAATCCAGCAGGGAGCCGGACCAAGCATTTGCATGGGCGATCACGGAAGGGAGCATGGGATTTCGCTGTGACCGACCTCATAAGTCAAACGGATTGTGACCCGCGACGCAAATCTCGTAGTCACAGCCCGAGAAATCAGGCCGGTCTCCGTCTTCGGTGGAGCCATCGACATGTTTCAAAGTGATGACAGAGTGGGCCGAATCATAGTATTCGGTTCACTATTTGGGACGGTCGCCGTAGGATGTGGTGCGGATCTCTTCGAGCAAAGACGACACGGAGAGCACTTTGGATGACAAGGAACACAATGAAACGTCGAACTGGTGCAAAGGCAGTGGCCATCGCCGCTGCCGGCGCTTTGCTACTCTCGGCATGCTCTACCTCGGCCACCGACAAAGACGGCAAAGAGGGCGGTGGTTCCCTCACAGTGGGCACCACAGACAAGGTTGTTGCTCTCGACCCGGCCGGTGCCTATGACAACGGAAGCTCGCTCGTCGAGCAGCAGGTCTACCCGTTCATCCTGGCGTACAAGCCGGGAACCGCGGAGCTCAACCCCTCCATCGCAGAATCGGCGGACTTCAGCGAGCCGACGAAGTATGAGGTCAAGCTCAAGGACGGACTGAAGTTCGCCAACGGAAACGAACTCACCTCCTCGGATGTGAAGTTCTCATTCGATCGACAGCTGAAGATCCAGGATCCGAACGGACCGTCGTCCCTCCTCGGCGGCCTGAAATCAGTGGAGACCCCGGATGACTCCACGGTCATCTTCAACCTCAAGCGCAAGAATGACCAGACCTGGCCAGGCGTGCTGGCCAGCGCCGTGGGGCCGATCGTCGATGAGGACGTATTCGAACCGGACAAGATCACCGAGAACCAGGACATCGTCGACGGCAAGGCCTTTGCCGGTCCGTACACGATCGACGGCTTCAAGTTCAACGAACTGATCACCTACAAGGCGTACAAGGACTACGCGGGCTACCTCGAGCCTGCGAAGACCGACACCGTGCAGATGAAGTACTACTCGGACGCCAACAACATGAAGCTCGACGTCCAGGAAAACACGATCGACGTGGCCTGGCGTTCGCTCTCGGCCACCGATGTCGAAGACCTCGGCAAGAACGAGGACCTCAAGGTCCACAAGGGCCCTGGCGGCGAGATCCGCTACATCGTCTTCAACATGGACACGATGCCCTTCGGTGCCAAGACCGATGACGCAGATAAGAAGAAGTCCTTGGCCGTGCGTCAGGCCATGGCAGACTCGGTCGATCGTCAGGCCATTGCCTCCCAGGTGTACAAGGACACCTTCACTCCTCTTTATTCGCACGTTCCCGACGGACTGCCGGGAGCCGATGAACCGTTGAAGTCGGAGTACGGAGACGGTCAGGGCGGTGCCGACGTCGACAAGGCCAAGAAGGCTCTCAAGGACGCCGGCGTCAAGACCCCGGTCACGCTCAACCTGCAGTACAACCCCGACCACTACGGTCCTTCCTCGGGCGACGAATACGCTCTGGTCAAGGATCAGCTGGACAAGACGGGGCTGTTCAAGGTCAAGCTGCAGTCAACCGAATGGGTGCAGTACAACAAGGACCGCACCGATGACGTCTACCCGATGTACCAGCTGGGGTGGTTCCCCGATTACTCGGATGCCGACAACTACCTGGTGCCGTTCTTCTACGACACCGACGAGACGCCCAGCTTCCTGGCGAACCACTACCGTGACAAGACGATGAACAAGGAACTGAATGCTCAGTCCTCCATCGACGACAAGGGCAAGCGGGCGGAAGCGCTGAAGAAGATCCAGGGTCAGTTGGCCGATGAGCTGCCGTCCCTGCCGCTGCTTCAGGGCAACCAGATCGCGGTGTCAGGCAAGGATGTCAAGGGCGTCGACGACACCCTTGACCCGGCGTTCCAGTTCCGGTTGGCGCTGCTGAGCAAATGAGAGCGCGAACCACGCACGTCGCCATCGACGTGAGAGTGCGCAGGGCTCTGCCCCGACGATCACCGAACTGATCGTCGGTACGAGGTGCAGGTGAGCCGCCCGGCCCACCTGCACCTCGTGGTGCGTTCGCGCAGGCCTCTCAGTCTGCCCGCACCCGCACCCCATCGTGCCCGCGCTCTGTGGCATCGAACGAGAACCACGTCGACACTCGAGATCATCGAGCTTCGACGCCAGCAATGAAGGAACACATGTCTGCAGCCATCAGCGAACCAGGGGCAGAAGCCGCCGAGACCTCGGTCGCGGTGAAGAAGCCCTCGGGGGGCGGATTGGGACGCTACGTCGTCATCCGATTCCTCCTCATCATTCCGACCATCTTCATCCTCACCACTCTGGTCTTCTTCCTCATGCGGATCACCGGTGACCCGATCACCGCATCCCTGGGCGGGCGCCTGACCCAGTCCCAGCTGGCCGAGCGTATCCACGCCGCCGGCTACGACCGGCCGATCCTCGTCCAGTACTTCGAATACATGGGCAATCTGCTCAAGGGCGACTTCGGCACCGCGGTCTCCGACGGCCAGCCCGTGTCGTCTATCCTCCTCAACTACGGAACCGCGACCGTCGAGCTCGTCTTCTACGCCCTCATCGTCGCGTTCATCCTCGGAATCCCACTCGGAATGCTCGCCGCCTACCACCGGGACAAGGCGCCGGATGCCGCACTGCGCATCCTCGCGATCCTCGGCTACGCCACCCCCGTGTTCTTCGCCGGCATGATCCTCAAACTGATCTTCGGCGTCTTCCTGCCCATCCTGCCCGTCGCAGGACGCGGCACGACCCAGACCGAATACATCATGTCGGGCGTGGTCGGGCCCACCCGGTTCTACATCATCGATGCGATCCGCATCGGCAACTTCGAAGTTCTCGGAGACGTGCTCGCCCACGCGGTTCTGCCCGCGATAGCCCTCGGCGTGCTCACCGCCGGCGTCTTCCTCCGGCTCGTGCGCACGAACCTCATCGGCACCCTGGGCCAGCAGTACATCGATTCGGGCCGATCGCGCGGAATCTCCGAATACCGCCTGGTCACTAAGCACGCCTACCGTCCCGCGCTGATCCCGATCATCACGGTCATGGGCATGCAGATCGCCCTCATGCTCGCCGGTGCCGTGCTCACGGAGACGACGTTCGAGTGGAAGGGGCTCGGTTTCAAGCTCGCCGAGTATCTCACCGCTCGTGACTTCGTGGCCGTCCAAGGAATTGTGGTCTTCCTCGCCATCATCGTGGCGCTGACCAACTTCCTCGTCGACGTCATCGCAGCCTTCATCGACCCCCGAGTGAGGTACTGATGTCCACTGAAGACAACACATCACAGGCTCCAGACAATAACGAGATCTTCGCCGAGGCGGTCCCGGGCTCCGGCGTCCCCGCCATCGCGTTCGACGACAGAGCCAAGAAATCCTGGTTCTCCCGTCTGCCGATCGTCTCCCACCTGCGGCAGTCCGTCGGCCTGCAGCGCGGGATGCTCATCACGGGTCTCATCCTGTGTGGCATCGTCCTCATCAGCGCGATCTTCGCCCCGCTCATCGCCCCCTACGGGTTCAACCAGCTCGGCACCGCCGACGGGAACTTCGGGTCGAAGCTGCCACCTGGCGGCTCGCACATCTGGGGCACCACCGTCGGCGGCTACGACGTCTTCTCCCGTGTGGTCTGGGGAGCCCAGACCGCGGTCGCCGTCATCATCGTGGCCGTGGTCATGTCACTCTTCGCCGGTGTCATCCTGGGACTCGTCTCGGGCTACCTCGGCGGCTGGCTCGACCGGATCCTCGTCGTCATCGCCGACGCGGTCTACGCCTTCCCGACTCTGCTGCTCGCCCTCGTCATGTCGATTGCGATCTCCGGTGGCCAATCCAGTGCCTGGGGCGGCATCGCCGCAGCCGCGTTCTCGATCACCGTGGTCTTCATCCCGCAGTACTTCCGCGTCGTTCGCGCGGAGACCCTGCGACTCAAGGCAGAGCCCTTCGTCGAATCGGCGATCGTGCTCGGCGCCTCGAAGACCCGGATCATTTCGAAGCACATCTTCCGCAACGCCACCCGCACACTGCCGCTGATCTTCACTCTCAACTCCTCCGAGGCGATTCTGACTCTGGCCGGACTGGGGTTCCTGGGCTTCGGAATCGAACCCACCTCGGCGTCGGAATGGGGCTACGACCTCAACAAGGCACTGCCGGATGTGACCAGCGGTGTGTGGTGGACCTCGGTCTTCCCCGGCCTGGCAATCGTACTCACCGTTCTGGGCATCACCCTGGTCGGCGAATCGATGAATGACCTCAACGATCCGCGGCTGCGGGTCCGTCGCAAAGCGAAGACGAAGACTGCCAAGCCCGCGAAGGAATCCGCGAGTGCTGGCGTGACCACAGGTGTGGAGGCCAAGTGATGAGTGAGAACGTGAACACAGCGAAGAACATCCTCAACGTCGAGGGCCTCAACGTCACCTTCTCCACTGACGGCGGCGACGTCCACGCGGTGAAGAACGTGACCCTTTCGGTCACCCCGGGGGAGGTGCTCGCGATCGTGGGCGAATCCGGTTCCGGCAAGACCGTGACCGCGCGCAGCATCCTCGGTCTCCTGCCCGAAACCGCGCAGCGATCGGGCGCGGTGATCGTCTCCGGCAAGGACGTGCTCACCGTCTCCGGAGAGCAGCTGCGCAAGATGCGTGGAACCGATGTGTCGATGGTGTTCCAGGAGCCGTCGACGGCGCTCAACCCCGTCTACACAGTGGGATGGCAGATTGCGGAGGGTCTGCGCGCCCACCACAAGCGTGCCAGCAAGGCCGAGCTCAAAGCCAAGGTCATCGCCGCGATGGAACAGGTCGGGATTCCCGATGCGCAGAACCGCTTCGACTACTTTCCGCATCAGTTCTCCGGCGGGCAGAAGCAACGCATCGTCATCGCCATGGCGCTTGCCCTCGGCGCCGAGCTCATCGTCGCCGATGAGCCGACGACCGCCCTCGACGTCACTGTTCAGGCCGAGATCCTCGACCTGTTGCGGGATCTGCGCGATCAGACGGGAACAGCGATCGTGCTCATCACCCACAACATGGGCGTCGTCGCCGACCTGGCCGACCGGGTGGCCGTGATGTACCGCGGAGACCTCGTCGAAGTGTCCTCGGTCAAACAGCTCTTCAGTGACCCGAAGGAGCAGTACACACGCGACCTCCTCGGTGCCGTCCCCCGATTGGGTTCGACGGTTGCAGGCAGCCGAAAGGCCGCTGCCGCCTCGGCGAAGCAGGATCGCGCAGGCGAATCCACCGGCGAATCCGCAGGCGCTGATGCGGACCCCGGCAAGCCTCGGGACGAACGCGATTCCATCGTCGTTGCTCGCAACCTCGACATCGTCTATCCGGGAGGATTCGGACGGTCGGACTTCCAGGCGGTGTCCTCGGTGAGCTTCGATATCAAGGCCGGCGAGGTCTACGGACTGGTCGGCGAATCCGGATCGGGCAAGACCACTATCGGGCGTGCCATCGCAGGCCTGACCAGGGCCAGCGGAGGCAGCCTCCAGGTGCTCGGGCACGAGATGGTCGGATTCAAAGAACGCGCCTTCTCTCCGGTCAGGCGCCGAATCGGGTTCGTGTTCCAGGACCCTGCGGCCTCATTCAACCCGCACTTGACGGTCGGTGAGTGTGTGGCGGAGCCCTTCGCCATCCACCAGCGGGACATGTCACCCAGGGACCGTGAGCAGCGAGTGCGCGAACTGCTCGATTCGGTGCAGCTGCCCAGCGCCTACGGTGCCCGGTACCCGCATGAACTCTCGGGCGGTCAGCGTCAGAGAGCATCCCTGGCCCGCGGTTTGGCACTCGATCCGGAGCTGCTCGTCGCCGATGAGCCGACCTCGGCCCTCGACGTGTCGGTGCAGGCCAAGGTGCTTGAGCTGTTCGTCGAGCTGCAGAACAGATTCGACTTTGCGGCCCTGTTCATCAGCCACGACCTGGCCGTCGTCGACATGCTCTCCGATCGCATTGGGGTGCTCTTCCATGGTGAGCTGCTGGAAGAAGGGACGGGCGAACAAGTTCTCGGCTCGCCGAGCAACGACTACACGAAGCGACTCATCGCTTCACTGCCGGTGCCCGACCCGGACGAGCAGGCCAAGCGCCGCGAACTTGCACGCAGCCTGCGCAGCTCCGTCGGCTGAGCCACGCGGTACCGTGTCGGGCCACAACTAACTGACGGGGGCCCACGCTACCTCGCGCGAGGTAGCGTGGGCCGCCGTCAGTTAGTTGTGAGGGGGTGTTTGCGGAGCCTGGCAGGAAGAACTCATTCTGGACTTCAGGCTGCGTCTTGTGCTTTGCGTTTACGGATCCGGTTGACTCCCGCAACGGTCGCGCCCACAACGACCAGAATGACTCCCACGATGGCTATTGGCAAACCAGCGAGGGAGAGAATTCCAGCTCCGATGTCGGCGTCGCCAGGCTCGCCCGTATAAGTGTTAAGGAACCACCCCAGAGCCCAAATGGCAAGGCCGAACGCGGTAATCACGAGCCCGCCGATCCAAGTCAGTTTTGTCATATCTGTCCTTCCGCGCTCGTCGATTATGCCGGGTTGCGTGATCCTGCGTAATGTTTCTTTCCGACCTTTCTTACACCGTCGTAGTAGACGGTCGACATAGCTATGCACTTGTTGTATTCATCAGCGACCGTCGGCAGCGTTAGGCTGGGGTATCCTGCTTTGCATGCAGCCTTCAAGTTGGACCGAAGCTTCTTGTCGCAGCTGATTCTGTCAGTCGACGACCCATAGCAAATATCAGGTTTGTCGCATGCAGGTTTGAAGTTTGCGGCGCCATAGCCGTCTGGGACCTTTGTGCAATCATTTGGACTCCCCATTGCAGTTGATTTGCCTGGGTCTCCGTATGTGTTGACCCAGGTGTCAATGACCAGTCACCTATCTCTGCGTCTCTGGCGTCAGTCTTTGAGGGAGCCTTTCCTGGAGTCTTGTTAATTTGAAGATCGTCATAATCCGACTGGCTCCATGTGGCAGTCCAGCCGTTGTGAGTATATGAATGCTGCGCTGACGCTGCGACTGCTTGTGATGGTTGAACCGTGGCAATTGTCGCCAAGTGCAAGGAACAGGCAAGCCGTAATGGATTGCCTGGTGGATGCGTAATAGCTTTGTGTTTCTCCTTCTTCGTTGGTGCACTGTGAGGTGCATCGCTCAAGGAGCCTAGATGTACAGATCTATGGTTACATGGGTGGTTGTAATAAAAATACTTTTGACCGAGCAGGCCAAGCGCTGCGACCTCGCCCGCAGTCTGCGCACCTCCGTCGGCTGAGTCGGGGGAGGGTCTAAAGATACCCGAAGGTGCTAATTACGCGCGGCGCCGCGCGTAATTAGCACCTTCGGGTA
>NZ_JABUYE010000065.1:0-303 GCF_014897485.1 Brevibacterium sp. FME37 | reverse complement strand
CAGAGAACCAATTAGCTATCGCATAGCCGCTGGACTGCTAACAGGGGCCCAATCATTCCCACTCGCATTGTTCCAGCTGATCGTCTTGTAGTTCTTGACAGTAGCTGATGCTTTCATGTAAGAGCCGCCGTATGTGTTGTTGTTCCACACGCATGCAGTCCCACTGGAGCAGCTGCCAAGCGCCGCATGTGAGGGCGTCGCGGCGGTCAGCGTCATTGCCGCTACTGCGAAGAGGAATGCAGCCAAAGCGGCTCATCGTAAATAAGAGTGTAGAAGCGGCCTGAAACCACCGGATTCGAGTAA
>NZ_JABUYE010000057.1:0-755 GCF_014897485.1 Brevibacterium sp. FME37 | reverse complement strand
GGTCAGTCAGGCTTTGGGTCACACCGGGATTCCCGACCTTTCCAGTATCAACGTCAGGCTGTTATGTGACAGTTATTGGATCAAGTCAGCGTCCTGGGTAAAGGTGGCGGGCCAGTTTCTCAGCGCGCAGCCCGTGTCTCATCCACGCTCCTGCATTTCACTCGCACTTGTATTTAGCATGCAAGCAGTAACGCATGAGCTATCTAGGTGCCGATAGATGGTGTTTCATTGTGTTTGATGGCGACTGAGGGCATAATGATGGAATGTTCCGGGTGCTGACAACCAAACAACTGTTCGAGCTCGACATGCCGCGACAGCATTTGGCTGAGGCTATCGGCTGTTGTCTGTACAAGGTGCGACGGGGTTACTTCGTCCTGAGGGGCCGATGTGATCAAGAGCATCATGCTGTGCTCGAGCCATTTTCATCTGAGCCCGGGGTCACGTTCCCGACATTTCACGGAGACATCAGAGACGAGATCGAGCGGCTGCGGCTGCAGATATCGACTCGACGTGGAAGCCTGCTGCCTGGCGATGTCTTCTCTCATGTGTCTGCGGCGCTCCTTCACGGTCTTGATCCGGTTATCACTGGGACGAAGAAAGTAGAGGTATCCAGGAACACAGTCACTCGGAACTATCCTGGCATGTTCGTGTACTCGCGAAAGCATGAAGTTTCTGATGTCGCTGAGGGTCTCAGCTATCCTGATTGGGCCCCTGTTAGCAGTCCAGCGGCTATGCGATAGCTAATTGGTTCTCTG
>NZ_JABUYE010000064.1:0-308 GCF_014897485.1 Brevibacterium sp. FME37 | reverse complement strand
CCTACTTGAGTCCGGTGGTTTCAGACCGGTTTTACACTCTCGATTACGATGAGCCGTCAAACGCCTCATCCAAGGGCATGCGCTGGAGAAAGTGGCGAACCCGGATGCAGTGGATTCGTTCGAAGCGCTGAGCTATTTCACGCGATTCGCGGCGGAATGCGAGAGCTGAGAGACAACGGGCGCGGTTGCCGCCTAAGGCCCGTCATCACGGCACGATGAGTATCCGGCCCCGCACGTCGCCGGCTTCGAGGGCTGAGGTTCCCCGCAAGTTGTGGACACTTGATCTGTCTCACGCGGCTTGCGCAGAC